>DATLUM010000006.1 GCA_035533095.1 Acidimicrobiales bacterium
CCGCCGTCGGTCCTGCCGGCGAGGATCATCACCAGGGCAAGCGCTATCTGGTTGGCGATGACGACACCGACCAGCCACGACGACAGTCTCGCTACTCGCCTGACGGCGGGGTGGCGCGGCTCCCAGACGGGGCGGAACGAGAAGCCGGCCCTGCGCATGGCCGGTAGCTGGACGAGAAGCTGGACCAGGTATCCGGCGGTCGTGCCGATCCCTAGAACCCATATCGCTCGGTTGTCGTGACCGAAGCGCTCGAGGACCGAGGACGGCGAGGCGTTGCGCTCGGTGAGGACGCTCGACGCGATGAACTTGGTGGCCAGCAGGGCACCAATCGCCACGAGGTTGTTGATGATCGGAGAGACCGCCGCTGCTGCGAACCGTCGTCGGGTATTGAGCAAGGCGGTGGACACCACGATCGCACCGAGAAAGAAGACCTGCGGGGCGAAGAAGTGCAGCAGCCGCGTGGCCACGGCGCGCTCTGCAGGGCCGGTGGAAGCGGGGTTCAGCAGGAGGTAGAAGCGGATCACCCATGGCGCCAGCAGCCACAGGGCGGCGCTGATCACTGCCAGGGCGACGGTGATGGAGGACAGCACGGCGTTCACCGCGCGATCCGAGCTTCCCCGGTCCGACCGGTTCTGCGGAGTGTTGAACTGCTCCACGAAGACCGGTATCAACGTTGCCGAGAGGACTCCACCCAACAGCAGGTCGTAGATGATGTTGGGGATCCCGTTCGCGTAGTTGTACGCGTCGGAGAGCGTCCCGACTCCGAGGACGTAACCGATTGCCAGGACCCTCAAGAACCCGGTTACGCGAGACGCGAAGGTTCCCGCCGCGAGGATCGCGGTCGCGCGCCCGGTCGATGGCGATGATGATCTCGACGCAGGCGAACCGAGGGGATCGGCGGTGGCCGAATCAGCGGCCGGCGGGCGTGGCGAGGGTCGTCTTTGCGGTGGTGGCGCGACCGGAACGGGCAGCGGGCGCGAGCTGATCCTGACCGGATCCTGGGCGGTCCCGGCCCGCTGCGTCTCGAGCATTCGCTGGCGCCGGGACTCGCGCTCGCGTTCCCACTCCTGCTGCCGGTGAAGCTCCATCTGCCGTTCGCGCTGGCGGTCGAGCGCCTGCTGCCTCCACGGTTGAGCGTTCCTTCGTGGGGGGGCCGGCGCCACCATGCCGTCCTGGTCGTAGAGGACGCCGCGACCCGCCCTGCTCAGTGCTCCCGGGTCGGGGTGGGCGGGCTCCTCGCGGTCCTGGTCGTACAGCTCTCCCGGGCGGCCCACCGGGCCATGCTTGCCCAGGGCGAGGCGCGGGTCCAGTATCGCCACGACCCGGCGCTGCGGCGGTTTCGCCGGTCGCCTCCGGCTCGGTTACCTTCGCGGTTCATGCGGTACATCGAGGTTGGAGGCGTACGCCTCTCGGTCGTCGGGCTCGGTACCTGGCAGTTCGGCTCGCCGGAATGGGGCTACGGCAAGGACTTCGAGCACAACGAGGCGCTGCGCATCACTGAGCGGGCGCTCGATCTCGGCATCAACCTCATCGACACGGCGGAGGTATACGGGTTCGGCCGCTCGGAGAGGGCCATTGGCAAGGCGATCCGCGGCCGGCGTGACCAGGCGTTCATCGCCTCGAAGATCATGCCGGCGCTGCCGTTCGACCCGGTGGTCCACCGGCGAGCCGCTGGAAGCGCCCGGCGGCTGGGCGTGGACAGGATCGACCTGTACCAGGCCCACTGGCCGAACCCGGTCTTTCCTCCAGCTCCACTCTTTCGTGCCCTCTCCCGGCTCCAACGGGAAGGACTCGTCGCCCACGTCGGTGTGAGCAACTACTCCCTCTCGCAATGGCAGTCCGCCGAGAGGTCGCTCGGCGGAACCGTCCTGTCCAACCAGGTCCAGTACAGCCTGGTCGACCGTAGGCCCGAAAAGGATTTGGTCCCCTGGGCCCAGGAGCACGACCGGCTCGTCATCGCTTACAGCCCCCTCGGCCAGGGCCTCCTCTCCGGCAGGTACACCAGGGATCACCGGCCCACAGGGGTTCGCTCGATGCGGCCGCTCTTTCTCCCTTCGAACCTCGACCGCGCGCGTGATCTGATCGAGACCCTGGGCCGGTTGGCTGATGCCCACGGAGCGACACCTTCTCAAGTCGCGCTCGCTTGGCTGATCCGCCAGCCCAACGTCGTCGTGATTCCCGGAGCGAGCAGCGTGGGTCAACTCGAGTCGAACGTCGCGGCAGCAGACCTGGAACTCACCGAGGACGAAGCCGCAAGCCTGAGCGAAGCCAGTGACCGATTCAGGCCGACCGCCGGCCTGGCGGCCGTGCCCGCCCTGATCCGGGCCCAGCTGCCCGTCTGATCGGCCGCCCGCGTGACGACCGATGCCCTGTCGCCTCTCGACGGCAGGTACGCGAAGCAAGCCGAGCCGTTCGCCAAGACCTTCTCCGAGGGGGCATTGTTCAAGCAGCGCTTCCGCGTCGAGGTCGAGTGGCTGCTCTTCCTCGCCTCCGAGCCGTCGATCACCGAGCTTTCCGACATCGATCCGAAAACAGCAGGCGTGCTGCGGGGCTGGGCTTCGGACTTCGGAACCGAGGACGTCGAGCAGATCAAGGACATCGAAAGCCTGATCAACCACGACGTAAAGGCCGTCGAGTACTACCTCAAGCAGAGGCTTGTGGGCATCGGTTTCGGGCCTGGCTCGGAGTTCGTGCACTTTGCCTGCACCTCTGAGGACATCAACAACATCGCCCACGCGCTCATGCTGCAAGACGGCCTGGCAACGGCGTGGCTGCCATCCGCCGGCGGCCTCCTGAACGACGTGTGGGAGATGGCCGAGTCCACAGCCGCCATTCCCATGCCGAGCCACACTCACGGCCAGCCGGCGTCGCCGACGACACTCGGCAAGGAGCTTGCGGTGTTCGCCGCCAGGTGGCAGCGGCAGATCGCGTCTATTCGCTCGGTGCCGATCCTCGCCAAGTTCAACGGCGCCGTCGGGACTTACGGAGCCCATTACGCCGCCTACCCGGACGCCGACTGGATCGGTCTTTCGCGCCGCTTCGTCGAGAGCCTCGGGCTGGTATGGAACCCGCTGACCACCCAGATCGAACCGCACGACGCGCTCGCGGAGATCTTTCACGGGCTGGTGCGCTTCAACTCCGTGCTGATCGACTTCTGCCGCGACATGTGGGAGTACATCAGCCGCGGGTATCTCCGCCAGCGGGCGGTCGCCGGCGAGGTGGGTTCGTCGACGATGCCGCACAAGGTGAACCCGATCGACTTCGAGAATGCCGAGGCGAATGCGGGCGTCTCGTCCGCTCTCTTGGAGCACCTGGCGTCGAAGCTCATGATCTCGAGGATGCAGCGGGATCTCTCCGACTCGTCTGCGATCCGCAACATGGGCCCCGCCGTCGCTCATTCAGGCTTGGCAATTCTCGCCGCCAGAAGGGGCTTGAGTCGCGTCAGCCCCTCGCCGCAGGTCATGAAGGCGGAGCTCGACTCGCAGTGGGAGGTGCTGGCCGAACCGATCCAGACGGTGATGCGCCGCCACGGGCTGCCCGAGCCCTACGAGCGCCTGAAGCAGCTAACACGCGGCACGACTATCACGCCCGAAGAGGTGCACGAGTTCATCACCGGGCTGGGACTGCCTCCGGACGCGGAACGCCGGCTGCTCGAGCTGGAGCCGGCGTCCTACGTAGGCCTCGCAGAGAAGCTCGTGGAAGCCGGGCGCAAGGTGCTCGAAGAGGAAGAGAAACGCGGGTGACCGTCACAGTTCCGTACGAGTTGGGCCGGGAAGACGAGGCCTTCAAGGTCGAGCACCGCGGCATCGACTACATACCGGACCAAGACCGATGGGCCACGCCCCGGGACCTGTTCGGCATGTGGGCCGGAGCGAGCGTTCAGTTCGAATACCTCGTCTACGGCGCGGTACTGATGACGTTCGGGTTCACCTTCGGCCAGGCCGTCTTCCTGATCCTCGTCGGAAACGTCTCCTACTTCCTCCTCGGCCTGTGCAGCCTTCAGGGTCCGAACGCAGGAACAACCGCGTTCATGATCAATCGCGCGAGCTTCGGCCCGAACGGGTCGCGTTTGATCGCGTTTTTCAACTGGATGACCCAGGTCGGCTTCGAGGCCGAGGGTCTCATCCTCGTGGTGTTCGGGGGACTCGCGCTCGCCAGCAAGGCCGGCTACCACCCCGGGACCCCGCTGAAGGTCGTCCTCATCGTGGCGGCGGCGTGCGCCCAGACGGTCCTGCCGTTCCTCGGTTACGCAACCGTCGTGAAGGTCCTGAGGATCATGGCCGTGCCCTTCGTAGCCCTCTACGTGGTGCTTGCGATCCTCACCCTCGGAAAGGCCAACCCGGGCAGCATCCACCACGGGGCGAACTGGCAGGCGATGATGGGAGGCCTGGCCTTCACCATCACGCTGACCGGCCTCGGGTGGGTCGAGTCGGGCAACGACTTCTCCCGCTACCTCTCACCGGGCGCGAGCAGGCCTGCCATCGTCGGATGGATCTTCGCCGGCGCCGCGGTGCCGCAGACCCTACTCATGCTGCTCGGAGCAGCCGTCGCCACCTACGTCCAAATCGACAGCAAGGACCCTTTCAACAGCTTCCCTCACGCGTTCAGCGGCTGGTTCCTGGTCCCCTTCTTCGTCGTGGTGATCATCCAACTGTTCGCCATCAACAGCATGGACCTGTACTCGTCCGGAGTGACCCTCCAGGCTCTGGGGCTTCCGATCAAGCGGTGGAACGCCGTGCTCATCGACACGGTGATCGGGGGAGGGATCACTGCTTACGCGGTGTTCTCGGCCGGTTTCAGCAACCTCCTCAACGACTTCGTGGCCGCCGTCATCGCCTGGATCGCTCCCTGGATGGCGATCTTCCTCGTGGACTGGTTCCTGCGGGGCCGGCGCTACGTCCCGAGGGAGCTTCAACGCACGGACCGCGGGAGCCTCTACTGGCGCTCCGGCGGCATCCACTGGCGGGCCGTGGTAGCGCAGGCCATGGGGACGGTTGCGTCGGTCGTCGCCTTCGACCAGGCGTTCTACGTGGGGCCGTTCGCTCGTATCTTCGGCGGCGGGGGTGCAGATTTCAGCGTCTTCACCGGGATACTCGTGGGCGGTTTGACCTACTTGGTCCTCGCGGCGGCTACCGTGCGCCGTGAGGCCGCCCGTCAGGACGAGTACCTCCTAGACAGCACCTGACCAACCACCGCCGAAGAAGAGGTCCCGTCGTGGCCCCGATGCCCATCACAGACGCCATGTTCCTCCTGGCCGAACGCAGGGAGCAGCCGATGCACGTGGGCGGCCTGCAGCTGTTCAAGCTGCCGCCCGGAGCCGACCAGCAGTGGGTTCGGGAGCTGTACCAGGAGGTGCTGAGCACGCCGGAGGTGTCGGAGATGTTCCGCCGCCGGCCGCACAGGTCACCGGCGACCCTCGGTGCCTGGGCGTGGCAGGCCGATCCCGAAATGGACCTCGAGCACCACGTGCGGCACTCTGCGCTGCCGCGCCCGGGCCGCGTGCGCGAGTTGCTGGCGCTCACGTCGCGGCTGCACGGGACTCTGCTCGACCGCCACCGCCCGCTGTGGGAGGCGCACCTGATCGAGGGTCTCGAGGGAAGGCGTTTCGCCGTCTACACGAAGATCCATCACGCGGTCGTCGACGGGGTGTCCGCTCTTCGTTTGCTGCAGTACAGCCTCAGCCCCGACCCGGGAGCGACCCATCTCCTTCCGCCCTGGACCGTCGAACCACCGCGCCGGCCGCCGGCCGAGCCTTCGCACGGTCTGCAAGCGGTTCTCGACATTCCCCGGTCCGCTGTCTCCGCGGCCGGGGAGCTGGCCGGTCTCGCGCCCGTGGCCGGCAAGGCGGCTCTCAAAGCGCTGATGGACCAGAGCTCGTACCTTCCGTCGCTCGCCCCGAAGACCATCCTGAACTCACGGATAACAGGAGCCCGCCGTTACGCGGCGCAATCGTGGCCGATGTCCCGGATCAGAAGTGTGGCCCAAGCGACCGGCACGACGATCAACGACGTCGTACTCGCCATGTGCGCATCCGCGCTGCGTACCTATCTCGACTCTCTCGGCGCCCTGCCCGACGCGCCGCTCGTGGCCATGACGCCTGTGTCGTTGAGGAGGGAACGCGAGGACATCGGCGGCAACGCCGTCGGGGCGATCCTGTGCAACCTTGCGACCGACATCGATGACCCCGCGAAGCGCCTGGAGGCAATCCACGACTCCATGGAGCAGGGCAAGCAGTCCTTGCGTTCCATGTCACCCATCCAGGTGATGCTCACCAGCGCGGCCACGCTCATGCCCATGGCTCTCAGCATGGTCGCCGGCGTCCGGCGCATTGCCGCCCCGGCGTACAACCTCGTCATCTCGAACGTCCCGGGGCCCAAGGAAGCGCTGTACTGGAACGGGGCGCAACTCGAGGGTGTTTACCCGCTGTCGATCCCAATGGACGGACAGGCGCTCAACATCACGGTCACGAGCTACAACGACAAGATGGACTTCGGGCTCACCGGGTGCCGCCGGACCGTGCCGCACCTGCAGCGCATGCTGGACTACCTCGAGATGGGCATCGCGGAGCTGGAGTCGGTCGCAGCCGCCTGATCGCGGGCGCGAGTCGATGGGCGCGGCCGTCTGATCCACCTCACCAGGAGCGCGCCCGGCGACCTGTGCTCCATCGCTCCTGCCCACAGACCTGACTGGTAGGAGAGGTCGTCCATCCACCTGAGGGCGGTCCACGAGATCGGTCCCATCACCGGTCGCTGCTCTTTGGCGCTGAGCGCGGCCCAATCCGCCAGCGGCCACAGGAACCCGACTGCCAGCCACACCGCTGCTCGGCGGCGCAAGCGGCGGGATGGAGAGAGCAGCGCGAGAACGAGCGGTGGCGTCCACGCGCGCCGTATTGCGGTGGCGATCGACTTGCACGCCACCAGTTGCCCCTTCGCAGCCAGCACCGCGAGCACCCTGCGGGTGGGCGCGTCCCGACCCGCTCGGACCGCCAGGAGCGCCGAGAGTAATCCGGCGAGCGCGGCGCCGGCGCGGGCCTGGCCTGCGCCGGCCAACCCCCAGACGGCGGCGCTCCAGGGGGAGAGGGCCGCCGGCGCGACATCGGACCCGTGGCGCGCTGACAACGGCGCGGCCGACCGCCCGTAGTCGAAGCGCTGGCGGACCCACGCGAGAGCGTCCGGTCGTGGCGGGTGCACCACGACCGCTTCGGGTTCGTACCTGACGCTCCAGCCGGCCTCGACCAGGCGCCAGACGAGATCGACGTCCTCGCCGAACCTGAGCTGCTCGTCGAAGCCGCCACAAGCCTCTAGCGCGCAACGCCGCACGGCCAGGCAGGCGGTTGGCACGTACGGCACCCGGCTGCCGGGCCTGACGGCCGCCTCGGTCGGCCCCAGGTCGAGTGGCGACATGACGGCTTCATACCGCGCCAGAAGGCCGCTCCCCGCTGCTGATCGCACCCGGGGCGCCACCGCTCCCACCACGGGGTCGGCGAAGTGGGGGAGGATGCGCGACAGCCAGCCCACCTCGGGTACACAGTCGGCGTCCAGGAAGACGATGATGGGGGACTCGACGCAGCGCCACCCGGTGTTGCGCGCCGTTGCGGGACCTCCGCTGCCGGCGCGGTGGATCACCCGCTGCGCGTCGAGCCGCAACGGTTCCACAGAAGCGTCGTCGACCACCACGACGTCGAGATCGCCGAGCGAGGAGAGCGTGTCTTGCAGCCCGGAGGGCCGGTCGCGCACCGGAACGACGACGGTGAGATCCCTGGTCGCCGGCCCCGCTCCCGCCGGCGGGCGGGGGTGGGCGGCTGCGGAGTCGACCAGCCTGCGCGCCAACCGCCGGGCGGCGGGGTCCGGACCGACGGCCTCACCTGCCATCCACGCTTCCAACCGGTGGGCTCCGCCGTCGCTGAGGCGGATGACTCGCAGCGGAGAACCGCCGACGAGGGTGTTCCGGGACGGTCTGCGCGTCGCGGGGTCCAGGGCCAGCCCGAACTGCGCCGGATAGTTGCGAGCAGGACCGTTGTTGGCGCGCGGTTCCACCCTCAGCGGGCGGTCATGCCGGCGTCGACCGGAAGCACCGCACCCGTGATCCCGCTGCTCTCCGGTCCGCACAGCCAGGCGATCAGGGCTGCGGCCTCGTCGGGCTGCATGAGCCTCGGCAGAAGGTGCTGCTCTGCGAAACGCTGCGGGCTCTCCAGCCCGTACAGAGCCGTGCTGGCTTCGAGCATCGCCGTCGCCGTCGACCCTGGCGCGACCGCGTTGGCGGTAATGCCGTGCGGGCCGAGCTCGGCTGCAAGGCTGCGCACGAGGCCGACCACCCCGTGCTTGGCGGCGCTGTAGGCCGCGAGCATGTAGATGCCTACGGTCCCGCCGGCGGAAGTGACAGCCACGAACCGGCCCTGCCTCGGCTCAGGGCGTTCGAGCATCGCCGGCACGGCAGCCTTCGAGAGCCTCCACGCGCCCTCGAGGTTCACCGAGAGCAACGTCGACCATAGGGCGTCGGGAGTCCGCCACGCCTCGACGCCGCCGCCGATGCAGCCGGCCACGGCCAGAGCGGCGTCGATCCCGCCGAAACGATCCACGCCGGCGGCGACGGCGCCGTCGAGAGCATCCTGATCCCTGACGTCGCCCACGACCGGCACAACCGTGTCGCCACCACCACACGCCCGGGCCACGCTCTCGAGGTCGTCCCTGGTGGCGAGCGGGTACCCGAGCTCGGGGTCGTCCTCGCAGCGGTCGAAGAGGACGAGCTTCCACCCCGCGCTCGCGAGGCGTGCAGCGGTCGCAGCTCCTATGCCGCGCGCCGCGCCGGTGACGATGGCGACCCGGGAATCAGGGCTCACAGGACGGCCACGGCCGCGACGAGCTCGTCAGCCCAGCGTTCCAACAGAAGATCGCCGTATTCGGCCGACGCACCGGACGGATCGCCCAGGACCCCGGTGGCCGACACGGCGGCAACCCCCCGGTCACGCAGAGCAGGCATCAGCTCCTGGAGCGGTCGTACGTTGCCGGCGGCGGCCTTGTCGAGGAACACGTGCTTCGAACCGAGCGCCATCAGGACAGACGTCTCGATCCTGCCGGCGTGCGAGTCGCGCGGGTCGTCGCACGAAGGCGACCAGGCCCCCACACGGCGGCCCTCGGACCGCAACCGCGCGACGGAGCGCGCCGCCGGCGCCGCGTTGCCGCCGTGCGCCGACACGATGATCATGCCGGCGAAGGCGTCGGACGAACGGCCGAGCTCCACCAGCAGCAGCTCGAGCGCGTCCTGACCGATCGACAGCGTGCCGGGGAAGCCGGAGTGCTCACCGCTCGAGCCGTAGGGGATCGCCGGCGCGACGACGATGCCGGGCACGCGCCGCGACAACTCGCGGGCGAGAGCGACCGCGATGTCGGTGTCGGTGGACAGCGGCAGGTGCGGACCGTGCTGCTCGGTCGACCCGAGCGGCACGGCGAGAACCGTTGACGCCGCCCGGGCCTGGACGTCGGGCCAGGCGAGCGACCCCAGATCCAGTTCAGCGGGCGGGTCAGCGCCGGCGGGCCGCACGCTCCCCACGCCGGGTTGTGAGCGCGACGGGTACGGAATGGCCCGGCCCCGGGGCCGGGGCACTGCCCGCCGGCACCGTTTCGAGCAATCGAGAACCGTGGCCCTTGACGCACTCGGGATCCGGCCCGTCCAGTGGCAAACCGGTAAAGAACTTGGCAGCCATGCAGCCGCCCTGGCATGCGTCGTAGGACCCGCACGACGCGCACGCACCTGCCGATGCGGGCTCGCGCAACGACCGGAACAGCTGCGACGAATGCCAGACCTGCGCGAACCCGCCCGGGTCGCGAACGCTGCCCGCCTTGAACTCGGGGTGCAGCACGAACGGGCACGCGTAGACGTCGCCCACCGGGTCGATCAGGCACACGACTCTGCCGGCGCCACAGAGGTTCAGACCCGGCAGCGGCTCGCCCAGCGCGGAGAGATGGAAGAAGGAATCGCCTGTGAGCACACCGGGCCTCTCCAGCAACCACTTGTACAACGACACCTGCTGCTCGGCGCTCGGGTGCAGCTCCGACCACGAGTCGGCTCCGCGACCGGACGGGCGGAGCCTTGTGAGGCGCAGCTGTGCCCCGTAGCAGCTGGCAAGGGCCTCGAAGTCCTCGAGCTGCGCCACATTGTGGCGGGTCACGACGACGCTGATCTTGAAACCCTCGAAACCCGCTGCCGCCAGCGCGTCCATGGCACTCCTGGCCGCGGCGAAGCTGCCGCGGCCGCGCACGGCGTCGTTGGTCGCCTCGTCCGCGCCGTCGATCGACACCTGTACGTCGACGTAGTCGGTGCCTGCCAGCCGCGCGGCGCGTTCGGGTGTCATCGTCGAGCCGTTGGTGGAGAACTTCACCCCCACGCCGTTGGACACTGCGTAGTCGACGAGCTCGTAGAAGTCCGGGCGGATGGTCGGTTCCCCGCCACCGATGTTGACGTAGAACACCTGGAGGTCGTGCAGCTCGTCTATGACCGCCTTGGCCTCCTCGGTCGATAGCTCCCGAGGGTCACGCCGACCCGACGACGAAAGGCAGTGGATGCACGCCAGGTTGCACCCGTAGGTGATCTCCCAGGTGAGGCAGATGGGCGCGTTGAGCCCACCCTTCATCTGGTCGGCGAGCCGCGGGGCGAGCGCGGCCTCTTCCTTGCTCCTCAGAAACGTGAGGCGCCGGGTGCCGTAGTTGTAGGCGAGGGCCCCGAAGGGTTCACGCCTGAGAGCCACCTCAGGATCGGTCTGCAGCCCGGAGGTGGTGCCTGTCGACGTCAAGACGCTCCCTTCGCCGTCAGTAGACGCCGCACATGCCGTCGATGGAGATCTCCTCTACGACGAGCTCCTCTTCTACGAGCTCGGTGTCGGTGTCCTTGGACGTGGCTTCGGGCTGGGAGTCGGTCTTCTCGGGCATGGGGACCATGTTATGTAGGCGGGAGGAGCTACGCCCGCTGCCAGTCCTTCCACACCGGGTCGTAGCCGGCGGCCCGCAGGGCGGCGGCGACCTCCGCCGGCGCCCGGGCATCCGAGATCTCGAATTGCGGCTCGGCGTCGCTGGAGGACGCGTAGCCGCCGGGCTCGGTGTGCGACCCGGCGGACATGGTCGTGACACCCAATGGCACGAGCGCGTCCCGAAGCGCAGCGGTCTCGCGAGTGGACATGCTGATCCCCACGTCGGGGAGGAAGATCCGCAGAGCGCACAGCAGCTGGACCAGGTCGGCGTCCGATACCGGGTCCGCCGGCTCGTAACCGCCGGCGGCGGGGCGAAGCCGCGGCAACGACATCTGCACGTCGCAGCGCCACCACCGGCGGATCAGCGCACGACCGTGGGCGGCCAGGGCTATCGCCTCCGATCGCCAGTCGGGATGCAGACCGAGCAGCGCGCCGATGCCGAGCCGGCGCATGCCCGCGGCGGCCGCACGGTCGGGTGCGGACAGGCGCCACGCGTAGTTCCGTTTTTTCCCCTTGAGGTGGACCGCTGCGTAGGTGGCGGGGTCGTACGCCTCCTGGTACACGATCACCCCGTCGGCGCCGGCAGCCGCCAGCCGGCGGTAGGTGTCGGCGTCCCACACCTGAACCTCGACACCGACCTGGGCGAACATCGGCGCCACCGCAGCAACGCAGTCCACGAGGTAGTCGCGGTTGACGATGCGTGCGTGCTCTCCGGACACGAGCAGCACGTGGCGGAAGCCTCGCCGGTGCAGTTCGGCGGCCTCGGCCTCCACTTCGGAGGGGGTGAGGGTGCGGCGGTGGATGTCGTTGCTCGCCGAGAAGCCGCAGTACGTGCAAGTGGAGACGCACTCGTTCGACAGGTATAGAGGTGAAAAGAGCCGGACGGTCGCGCCGAAGCGCGCTCGGGTGATCTTGTGAGCCTTCTGGGCGAGGTCCTCGAGGCGCTGCGATGCCGGAGCCGACAGCAGCGCAGCGAAATCGGCGAGACCCGGGCGGTCCGACCCCAGCGCGCGGTCAACGTCCGCCTCACTCGCCTCGGCCGCAATGCGACGGAGCATCACCAGGTCCGTGGCGACCACATCCGCGGCAGCGCTCTCATCCGGCACCTTGTCCGGTCGCGACTCCAGGATCACGGGAGTGCTCCTCACGCGAGGAACCCGGTCAGAGGCGACGAAGCGTCAGCGGCCTCGCGCGCGGCTGGAAGCCCCGCGAGGCGCCCGGCGCGTCCGGCTTCGACCGCGAGCTTGAACGCCAACGCCATGGCCTGCGGATCCCTTGCCGTTCCTATCGCGGTGTTGACCAGCACCGCGTCAGCGCCGATCTCCATCGCCTCCGCGGCGTGGCTCGGCGCGCCGAGCCCGGCGTCGACCACGACGGGAACGGTCGCCTGCTCGACGATGATCTCGATCGCTCCGCGCGTACGCAGACCCTGGTTGGAACCGATCCACGAGCCGAGCGGCATCACTGTTGCGCAGCCCGCTTCTTCCAAGTGCTTGCAGAGCACCGGGTCCGCTGGGCAGTAGGGGAGCACCACGAACCCTTCCTGGCAGAGCTGCTCGGCCGCCCTCAACGTCTCAACCGGGTCGGGCAGCAGGTAGCGAGGGTCCGGCGTGATCTCGAGCTTGATCCACTCCGGAAGTCCCGCGGCGCGCGCCAGGCGAGCGAGCCTTACCGCCTCGCCGGCGTCGATCGCGCCCGACGTGTTGGTCAGCAGGAGGACGTCGTCCGGTATGGCGTCGAGGATGTCCTCGTTCGCGCCCGGATCGATCCGCCGCAGCGCGACGGTCACGATCTGCGCGCCGCCCGAGACGATCGCACCGCCAAGCGCCTCGTTTGAAGGGAACTTCCCCGTTCCCAGGAACAGGCGGGAGCGGAAGGCCCGGCCTGATATGACGAGGTCGTCGTCGTTGGTGTTCGATAGCTGTGTCGTGTCGATGTGGGTCATGTCGATATGGCGCTCCCTGGCCCGCGTTACCGGGCCGGTCCAAACGTAAGGGTCGCCGGCTTCCAGCCAGCCTCTCAGCCCGGTATACCGAGCTCCCCTGCGTCAGTTGTCGTGCGTCGATGTTACCGCCCGGCCTCGGCGCGCCGCTCGGGGCCGGTGCCCGCCTAGATTGGGCGTCGGTGCACTAGGAGGTGGTCCCCACGGCCCAGCAGTTCGACGTTGTGATCATCGGAGGCGGCCCAGCCGGATACGCGGCGGCGCTGAGAGGTGGGCTGGCCGGTCTCAACATCGCGGTGGTGGAGCGCGACAAGGTCGGCGGCACCTGCCTGCACCGCGGCTGCATCCCCGCGAAGGAGTTCCTCGAGACGGCCACGGTATACCGGACGGTCACCGGCGCCAAGGAGTTCGGGATCGAGGGGGACGCGCCGGTGGTGCAGTTCGCGCAGTCGCAGGCACGCAAACAGAAGGTCGTCGACCAGCTCTGGAAAGGCCTGCAGGGTCTGATGAAGAAGCGCAAGGTCACCACTTTCGAGGGGACCGGAACGTTGGGCCCCGACCACCTCGTGCGGGTCAGCGACGGGACCGAGCTGGTCGGAAAGCACGTCATCCTCGCTTCTGGATCCGCGCCGCGGACGATCCCCGGTTTCGAGGTGGACGGCAAGCTGGTCATGACCTCCGACGAGGTGCTCAGCCTGGAGCGCCTGCCGTCTTCCGCCGTGGTCATAGGCGGCGGCGCCATCGGCTGCGAGTTCGCCTCGATGCTCTCCGATCTGGGGACGCAGGTGACCGTTCTCGAGGCGCTGCCGAAGATCCTGCCCGGATGTGACACGGACATAGCGGACGTGGTGCTCAGGTCGTTCAAGAAGCGGGGGATCGACGTCAGGACCGGCGTGCAGGTCACCGGCCACACGCCGGCCCCCGACGGTTCGTCGACGACGGTCAACTTCGGCGAAGGCGAGCAGGTACAGGTCGAGGCGGTGGTGGTGTCCGTCGGCCGGCGTCCCCTGTCGGACAACCTGGGGCTTGAAGGCACCAAGGTTCAGGTGGACAAGCGAGGGTTCGTCGAGGTCGACGAGTACATGCGGACCGCCGAGCCCGGCGTGTTCGCCGCCGGCGATCTCGTCGACACGCCGGCGCTCGCTCACGTCGGCTTCGCCGAGGCGATCGTGATCATCGACCAGATACTCGGAGACAAGGTCGTGCCCGTCGACTACACGCGTGTGCCCTGGTGCATCTACTGCCACCCGGAGGTGGCGTTCGCAGGTCTTTCCGAGGACGCCGCGCGGGAGGCGGGCTACGAGGTCATCACGAAGAAGGATCCCTTCGGAGGCAACGGTCGTGCCCTGATCCTCGGCGAGCCCGAAGGTGTCGTGAAGGTGATCTGCGAGAAGAAGCCCGACGGGTCGGCCGGGAGGATCCTCGGAGTGCACATGGTAGGTCCATGGGTGACCGAGCAGCTGGGCCAGGCGTACCT
>DATLUM010000007.1 GCA_035533095.1 Acidimicrobiales bacterium
CAGAGCCAGGAGTGGGAAGAGTCCACCTCTTTCTTCGACGTGGTCGCCTGGCGAGACCTCGGCGAGAACGTCGCCCTGAGTCTCACCAAGGGGGCGCGGGTGATCGTCACTGCCCGCCTGGAGCAGCGCAGCTGGGAGACCGACGACGGCGAACGCCGCTCGAAGGTAGAGCTGGTGGCCGACGACATCGGCCCGAGCCTCCGGTTCGCCACCGCCGAGGTTCAGCGGACCCAGCGCCAGCCGGCCGACGCCGAGACCCACGAGGTCGAGACCGTCTAGTCCAACGGAGCGGGCCGGGGGAGCGATCCCCCGGCCCCTTCGCCGCGTTCGCAAATGTCGCAGCAGCCCGTTGCTCGGCTGGCGTGTGCTCGACCGCACGGTTGGCTCCGGCGGTCCCGGCCATCGAAGCCGGTCCCGAAGGCATCTGGCGGATGTAGGGGGAGGGTGCCGGTTGTCTTCATCGTGCCGCCACCCCTTCCCCGTTCAAGGGACGCTGCGGGACGCCGCCACGGTCGCAGACGGCGATGCCGTCGGCGGTAAACCGCCTCTTCGACCGGGCTCCGTGTCCTCGCTCGTCCTCCGGCCGCCCTTGAGCGAGGCGGGGTCCCCGGCTGGCTCCTTCGATGGCGACCGGCGGGAGCAGCCTGCCCGAAATCAGGAGGTGCCAGTGATGGCCGACGTTGAACTCACGGACTGCCCGTTCGATTCCGAGCCGACGGTGCTCGTGGCAATCGAGCCCAACGAGCTCGACCTGCGAGACCACGATCCGTTCGGGTTCTGGTCCGACCGGGACCGCTGAACAGCGAGGGCCGGGGTGACCCGGCCTTTGCTGCGACACCGCCCTACGGCTCCGGTGGAGCCGAGGACTCCACAACGCCATGCAGGCGCTCGAAAGCCGAACGTGTGATCCCTTCGATCACCTCATATGTGATCCTCATCTCCTCGTCGTTGTCGAAGTCGGGCCGCACCTCTTCGGTGACGTACCGCCCCGGGTGTGCGGTCATGTTCCGTACGGCCTGGACGAACTTGACGGCGTCTCCGACCTCGCCGTCTAGCGACTCGAACAGGTCGTTCCCATCCTTTGGTCCCATAGCCGCCATGGGTAGCCATCTGGCCCTCCGTGCTGTATCGAGTAGGTCCTCGAGAGTCCAGCGATGCAATGGCTTCCGTTGGTTCGACCAGTGGCCCCGCTGTCGCAGCTCCTGTTCGAAGCAGCGGACTGTCGCGAGCAGCACTGCCTCAAGGGTTGAGCCCATCAGGAGAAGAGCCGCACGCCAGCATTTCGCGTCGGCGCACCGAGTCGCCTCACCGTGAACGTCGCCGGCCAGCTTGACGAGCAGGGCGACTTCTTCCCGGTTGAGACCCGCCGCTGTCGTCGCGGCACCCCCGTCTGTCGGTGCCGCTGGATCCAATTCCCGTCCAAGGATCCAGCCCTCCACGCTTGCCACCGCCGGGTCCTCGGACGGTTCACCAGAAGGCAATGCGCCGGTCACGACAGCGATCATCCCGACCAGTCCGACAACCGCGTCGAATTCGTCCTCTCCATTGCCGCCCGCCGAGAACCCTGCCCGTACTCTCGCCAGCACTTCTGGCTCCCAGGCGACACTCAGCGTTGAAGCCCAGCTGAGTAGATCAGGGATCCAGCGGAGCCGGTCTTCCTGCTTTCTCTTGCTTCCCCGGCCGGTCGGTCCGGACCGGAAGTGACGGTAGAACTCGGCCGGGTACGTCTCGGCCACCACGACGCCATCGGCGCCGTCGCTGAGCAGGGAAGCCAGCGGACCGTCGAAAGGCCAGAACCTCACGGCGCCGTAGCGCGCCGCTGCCAGAAGCCGCCAACCCGACAACGCGGCCTTCCCCACCTGCTTCCCGCCCAACGTCCAGAACAACATCTCTGCGTCGTTGCCTTCGCAGCGCCGCCGTAGTTCCTGCCTCGTCATCCCGAGCCGGTCGAAGAGATGGTTTTGCTTCGTTCCACCGGGTTTTGCTGGGTAGAAGGGGCGGTGAAGCGCGATCTCCTCCACACGGGTCGCGACATCCCCGAAGCGCTCCCAGGCTCCATGGCCGATCTCCGGGAGGAAGTCCAGGAACGAGGTGATCCCGGTCCGGTCCGCATACGGCCCGGGCAACCCGATGGGGAAGTCGAAGCCGGCGAGCACCAGGCCACCGTTCTCGCCCGACGCATGGAGAGCCTTGCGAAGGTCGCCGTTCAGGACCGCGACGGAGTCGGCGGGCGCTACTGAAACGACGCGGTACCCGCTTGCCGAGGCCAGCTCGGCCACCGCCACCTGTCGCTTCTTCGGGTCCGTACCCCAGTCGGCATGGGCGATCTGCCTGGGGAGAGTCATCGGCAGATCATCGCATCACACCAGGCCACCTGGCGCTCCCCCAGCGGCCCAGTGCACGGATCGACGTCGGACCTCTGGTGTCGGTTTGGGCCAGCACCGCCGTCCGGCGTCAAGGGTCGCTGCGGGGCGCCGCCACGGTGATGGCCGGCTCCGCCGTCGCCTCGCAAGCTCGCCTCCACCACCCGGCTTCTCACGTCGCTCGGCCTGCGGCCGTTGCTTGTCACTCGGCCGTCGGAACCGGCCCTTCGGCTTTCTGCGAAGCATGGGCGGGCCTTGCTCCGCTCCGGGAGCAGTGCCGAGACGATCAGGAGGAACCATGACCGCAGTCATCACCGCCAGCCGGTGGAACGCCATCCACCCCGACTACAAGACCGGCAGCCCCACCGACGGTACTGCCGGGATACTCCGGTTCACCACCGACAAAGGCAGCGTCCTCTTCCCCGCCGAGGTCGTGAACCGGCAGCGACTGTTCGCCTTCGGCCCGGTGGTCGCCACCCCCGCAGCGCTCCGTGCGCTGGCGAGCGAAGGGACCGACGCCGCCCGCCTGCTCTCCCGCCACGCCGAAGGCGACTGGGGCGGGCTGTGCGAGGAGGACCACGACGCTAACGACGAGGCGGTCCGCAGCGGTGAGCGCATCCTCAGCGCCTACGAGGTGGGCAGCACCCGTCTGTGGGTCATCACCGACGCCGAGGTCGAAGGACCCGTCAGCCCCGCCGGGGTCCGCCCCCGCTACGCCACGACCCTCCTGCTCCCCTCCGAATACTGACCCGACCCACGACCGAGCCCCACGGGGCCACACCACAGATCGCCGTCCCGGCAGCCCGAGCAATCGGGCACCGGGGCGCAGAAGCAACACCAACCGACCGGCGCCCGCCGGTCACCAACCAAAAGGAGAACCACCCATGACAACCACCACTGCACCTGCCACCGACCGGAGCGCCGACACCGAGGGACACGTCCCCGTCTGGCGTCGCCCGGCCGACCTGGCCGCGCACCCCCTCAACGTCCGCCACGACCTTGGCGACCTGACCGGCATGGTCAAGACCATCCGCACCGTAGGGGTGATCCAGCCGTTCGTGATCGTCCCGACCGCGGACGGAGAGAAGGTCCTCGCCGGGCACCGCCGACTCGCAGCCGCCGTCGAGGCGGGCACCGAGCTGGTGCCCTGC
>DATLUM010000008.1 GCA_035533095.1 Acidimicrobiales bacterium
TCGAGGCCGGAGAGGCTGTCGGCCATCGAGCGGCGCATCGCCTGGATCTGCTCGTTGGAGATGACCTCGTCTGCAGGGTCGGCTGCGCGGTGGTCGTCGAGGAGGTCCTCGACTGCTCCCTCTCCCGGGTCGTCGCTGCCACGGACGCCGGAGATCGATACATAGCGGTTGAGCGGCTGGTGCTTCTGGCGCGTAGCCGCCTTGATGGCGCTGATGACCTGGCGGGTCACGCAAAGCTCGGCGAACGCCCTGAACGACGACTGCCGATCATCACGAAAGTCCCTCGCCGCCTTGTAGAGCCCGATGAGACCCTCCTGCTCCACGTCGTCGGCGTCGGCGCCTACGAGGAAGTAGCTGCGGGCCTTGGAACGGGCGAAACGGCGGTAGCGCTGGAGGAGCACCTCCAGGGATTCCGAATCACCGGCCTGCCAGCGGGCGACGAGATCCTCGTCCTCCAAATCGGCCAGTGAAACCAGCGAACTGCGAACCGTCATGTGGACCTCTGTTGTGTTGGGCTGCTGTGGGGAGTCCACCGAGGTAGATCGGATGGGCTAGTTATTTCTACCCATCAGTTCGCAGCTGTGTCAACCGTCACGGGGTGCTATGCCCGGATTCGTCCCGAGGAATTTATCACCTGACCAGGAAAAAGACGGACGATCTTCGCATAACAGCTAGCCCGGACTGACCCCGTTAGGTGCTAGCTGAGATAACTAGTCCGCGGTGGCCCGCCGGCGGGCTACTTCGAAGCAGGCCAGGGTGGCAGCGGCCGAGACGTTGAGCGACTCGATGGGACCGGCGAGCGGGACCGACACGAGCAGCTCGCAGCGCTGGCGGGTGAGCCGGCCCAGACCGGACCCCTCCGCCCCGAGGACGAGGGCCAGGCCCTCGGTGGCGATGTCCAGGTCCCAGAGGCTCGCCTTCGCTCCGGCGTCGAGGCCGACCGTCCAAACACCGGCACCGGCGAGGGTGGACAAGGCGGCAGGGATACCTCCGACGAAGGCGACCGGCAGATGCTCGGCGGCGCCGGCCGCGGCTTTGACCGCGGTCGGGGTGAGCCCGGCCGCGCGGTGCCGGCCGACGACCAGACCCGTAGCCCCTGCACACAGGGCGCTTCGCATCACCGCCCCGAGGTTGTGCGGATCGGTCACTCCGTCCAGTGCCACGAGGAACGGCCTGCCGTCCGACGCGAGCTGGCCGAGGTCCGCCTCGCGGAGCGGCTCGGCGATGGCCACGACGCCCTGCGGTGAATCCGTGAGAGCCTTGGCGTCGATCTCCTCACGGCCGACCCTGCGGACCGGTACGCCTGCCGACCGGGCCAGTTCGACTATCTCCGACAACGCCCCTTTGTCACTGGCTCCCTCGGCAACGATCACCCGCTGGACCCGCCGCTTTCGCGCCCGTAGGAGCTCGCGGACAGCCTGGCGTCCCTCGACCTGGTTCATCTCGGTACGACGAGCGCTACCGCGAAACAGGCCACGCCTTCGCCGCGCCCCAGCGAACCGAGCGCCTCGGCTCTTTTGGCCTTCACGCTCACTGGCGCGCCCACGACGTCCTCCAGCCTTTGCTGCATCGCCGCTCGGTGTGGAGCGAGCTTCGGTGCCTCGAGCACGACCGTCACGTCGACGTTGCCGATCTTGTATCGCTCCGACACGCTGAGGACGACGCGGGCGAGCAATTCGAGGCTGTCGATGCCGGCGTAAGCGGGGTCGTGATCAGGGAAGTGCTCCCCGATGTCGCCGAGACCGGCCGCTCCGAGCAGCGCGTCGGCGACCGCGTGCGACACCGCATCCGCGTCGCTGTGCCCTGCAAGACCCGGACCCTCGAGGGTGACTCCGCCCAGTACGAGCCGGCGGTCGGGGTCGTCCGTGAAAGGGTGGATGTCGAAGCCGAGCCCGACCCGTGGAGTCATCCGCGCTCCTTGCTCAAGGCCTCTGCGACGAGCAGGTCTGTTGGCGTGGTGACCTTGATGTTGTGGCGCTCGCCGTCGATCAGGGCTACGCGGCCGCCGGCGGCCTCTACGAGCGCGGCGTCGTCGGTGGCGTCGTCTCCGCCGGCGTGAGCTTCTTTGAGGGCCTGCGCTCGGAACGCTTGAGGCGTCTGGACCGCGAACAGCTCCGACCTGTCGAGGGTGACCACCACGCCTTGCGGGGTCTTTCTCTTGATCGTGTCGGTGAGCGGGCAGGCGGGGATCGCACCGTCGGCACCTTCTTCGACCGCGTCGATGACAGCCTTCCAAAGTGCCTCGCCGGCGAGGGGACGGGCGGCGTCGTGGACGACGATCACGTCGGCGCCGTCGGGGACCGCGGCGAGACCGGCCCGTACCGATGCCGAGCGGGTAAGCCCACCGCTGACAACCCGGTCAGCATCCCATTCGCCGGGTGT
The DNA here is from genome assembly GCA_035533095.1 of Acidimicrobiales bacterium. NCBI lineage: Bacteria > Bacillati > Actinomycetota > Acidimicrobiia > Acidimicrobiales > Acidimicrobiales bacterium. The sequence goes on from DATLUM010000008.1 coordinate 2,383, forward strand.
GCCACCCGGAAGGACGAGCACCACGCCCTCGCAGAGCTTGCGCGCCGTGTCGAGCGACCACTCGACGAGCGGGCGGCCGGCGAGCGTGGCGAACTGTTTGGGCCCGCCGAAGCGCGATCCTGTACCGCCGGCGACGACCACGGCCCAGACTCCGTCAACCGGCACGGGCGAACCGCCTAGGGGAGAGCTTCGTCGAGCTTCTTCTCGGCCTCGGCCTCGTCGACGCCGATCGCGAAGGTGAGCTCCGAAACCAGGATCTGCCGGGCCCGGTTGAGCATGCGCTTCTCGCCGGCGGACAGTCCCTTGTCCTTGTCACGGTTCGAGAGGTTCCGCACGACCTCCGCCACCTGGTAGATGTCGCCGGACTTGAGCTTCTCGACGTGGTTCTTGTACCGGCGAGACCAGTTGGTGGGCATCCGCACGTCCTTCTTGCGGAGGACGGCGAAGACCTCCTCGACCTCTTCGTCGTTGATGACCTCCCGCAGGCCCACCTCTTCGGTGTTGTCGGAGGGGACCATGAGAGTGAGATCGCCATAGGCGAGCCGGAGGACGAGGTACTCCTTCTTCTCACCGAACGCCTCCCGCACCTCCCTGCGCTCCACCACGGCCGCGCCGTGGTGGGGATATACGACCTTGTCTCCGACGTCGAATGGCAATGCTGCTCCCGGAAAGCGAACGCGAGGGGGGTCCTTCCAGGGTACCAGCCGACTGGCCGGCTGACCCGGCGAGCCCGTGGCGCGGGCGGGTAATCTCCCCGACGTCATGGACGACCTCGACCTGCTCGCCAGCTCAGAGTTGTTCTCGGGGTTCGACTCCGAGGCGCTGCACAGGCTGGTCGCACAGTCACGGGGCGTCGAATGCGAGCGCAACTTCAGCCTGTTCCTCGAGGACGACCCGGCCGACGAGATGTTCGTCGTGCGCAGCGGCCGGATCGCGGTGGGGAGGCGATCGGTGGACGGGCGGGAGTCGTTGGTGGCCCTGATGGAGACGGGCGACGTGTTCGGAGAGATGTCGCTGTTCGACGGGGGCAATCGTTCGGCGTCGGCGCGAGCGTTGGAACGATCCGAGGTTCTCGGGATCCCGTATTCGGCCGTTCGCACAGCGCTGGACGCCGAGCCCCGTCTGTTGTGGGACGTCGTGGGGTTGCTCGCCGACCGGTTGCGCGTCACCGACTCAGCCCTCGCGGACGCCGTGTTCTTGGATGTCACCGGGAGGACGGCTAAACGGCTGCTGGAGCTCGCGGGCGACCAGGAGGAATTCCAGCTTCCGATCACCCAGGAGGAGCTAGCCGGACTGGTGGGAGCGTCGCGCGAGCGCGTCAACAAGGCGATCGCCGCATTCATACGCCTCGGTTGGATCGAGCAGACCGATCGCAGGTACCGCATCGTCGAGCGCGAGAAGCTGGCGCAGCGTTCGCACTAAAGAGGTCTAGCTGTAGCGATCGAGAATGCTGGCCTCGGCCAGGCGCGCGAGACCGTCCTTGATGGTGCGGGCCGTGACCGGGTCGACGTCGGGCACCGCTTCGAGATCCTCAGCCGTCGCCCTCATCACCTTCTGCAGTGACCCGTAGCGAAGGACCACCGAATCCACGAGCGGCTCGGGTAGGCGCGGGATCCGCCCCAGGAGCCGGTATCCCCTCGGCTGCAGGCTGGCCTCGAGGTCGCCACCGTGGTCGAGGTCGAGGACGGTCATCACCGCTGCAGGGTCGAGCACCCGGTCGGTGGGCAGGAAAGCCAGCGCGAGCATGACCTCGTCGACGCTGTCGGGGTCCTCGGTGGGGATGTAATCGCGGACAACCTGGCGCCGTTCGTCTTCTACGCCGGCCATCAACTCGTCGAGCTGCAGGTGGGCGAGGCGCCCGTCGGTGCCCAATTCGACGATGTAGCCCTCGATCTCCTCCGCGATGCGGCGGACCATCTCCGCCCGTTGGAGCACGGTGACGACGTCGCGGGCAGTGACGAGGTCCTCGACCTCCAACGCCGACAGCGACGTAGTGACCGTGTCGAGGCGGTCCCGGTAACGCTCGAGTGTCTGCAGCGCCTGGTTGGCGCGGCCGAGCAGGCGCGCAACCGAGTCGAGCGCGTGTTTGTCCTCGCCGCGGTAGAGGGTGATAACGGACAGGTCTTCGGATACGGCGATCACCGGAACGTCGATCGAGCGGGCGACCCGTTCGGCGGTCCGGTGCCGGGTGCCGGTCTCGCTTGTGGGCACTCCGGGGTTCGGTACCAGGTGGACGTTGGCCCGTGCGATCCGGCTGGCGTCGGAAGCCAGGATGAGGGCACCGTCCATCTTCGCGAGCTCGGCCAGGCGTTGGGGGCTGAACTCGGCGTCGAGGAGCAGCCCTCCGGAGCAGATGCTCAGCACGTCCGGCCCGTCGCCGACGACGATGAGCGCGCCCATGTTGGCCTGCAGGATTCGGTCGAGCCCGTCCCGCAGCGGCCTGCCCGGGGCGATCGCGCCGAGCGCCTCGATCATCGCGGCCCGGGGGCGTTCCACCGGGCCCAGCCTACAGGCGTTGTGCCTCGCCGGAGGGGCTGGGAGCTAGTCGAGCGCCCGTTCCAACTACCGGCCCCGTCGCGCCGAACCGCTCTCCAGGAACACCGACCGGATCAGGTCATCGCGGGAGGCGAGGTCTGCGCTCGGTCCCTCGAAGCGGACCTGACCGCGCTCGAGGAAGTAGGCGCGCTCGGTGACGGAGAGGGCCATGGTCACGTGCTGCTCGACCAGGAGAATGGCGATGCTGCGCTCGTGACAGAGGGTCTGAAGCAGCCCGATGAGCTCCTCGACGACCGCCGGCGCGAGGCCGAGGGAGAGCTCGTCGACCATGAGAAGCCTCGGCCTGGCGACGAGTGCCCTCGCGATGGCGAGCATCTGCTGCTCACCGCCCGACAACGTGCCTGCGAGCTGCCTGCGGCGTGAGGCCATCCACGGGAAGGGGCGGGCGGCTTCGGTGACGGCGTCGGCGAGCTGGGCTTTGGGGAGGAGGTGGCCGCCGAGGTTGAGGTTCTCCTCGACGGTCAGTGTGGGGAGCAGGCCGCGGCCGCCGGGGACCTGCCCGACCCCCCGTGCCAAGACGATCTCCGGGGCGGCGCCGGTGATGTCGGTGCCCTCGAAGGTCACCCTCCCGGCTTTGATCGGCAGAAGCCCGGAGATCGCCTTGAGGATGGTCGACTTGCCGGCGCCGTTGGTGCCGAGGAGGGCGACCATCTCCCCTGGCGCGACCGTGAGGTCGATGCCGTTGAGGACCCGGATGGCCCCGTAGGAGACCTCGAGGCCACGGACCTCAAGCACGGACGGCCCCCTTCTTCGCCTGAGAAGCCCGCCTCGGCTTGGCTGCCGGCGCGTTCTGCTTGACCCACGCGTCGCCGAGGTAGCTCTCGATCACCGCAGGGTCGGTGATCACGTCCTGGGGTCGCCCCTCGGCGATGACCGTGCCTTTGGCCATCGCGACGAGCCGGTGGGAAAGACCGAGGACGAAGGGCATGTCGTGTTCGACAAGGACGACCGACGCGGCCAGCCGGCCGCGGATGGAGTCGAGTATCGGCCCGAGCGCCTCCACCTCTTTCTGCGCCATGCCCGACGACGGCTCGTCGAGAAGAAGCAGGCGCGGGGCGAGCGCGACGACGCAGGCGAGTTCGCAGAGTCGCAGCATGCCGTAGGAGAGCTCCTGCACCGGCTTGTCGAGATGGTCCTGCAGGCCGACGACGCCGAGGACGTCGTGCGCCCTGTCGGAGATGTCCTTCTCCTCGCTGGCCCCGATCCCGAGGACGGACGCCCAGAACCCGCGGTGGCTTCGGGTGTGCTGCACCGTCTTGAGGGTCTCAAGGACCGTGAGCGAACCGAAGAGACGTGCGTTCTGGAAGGTGCGCCCGACTCCGAGGCCGGCGCGCCGGTGCGGCGGCAAAGACGCCAGGTCCACCGGCGACCCGTCCGCCGACCGCAACCAGATCTCTCCGCCGTCGGGGTTGACGAAACCGGAGATGGCGTCGAAGGCGGTCGTCTTGCCCGCCCCGTTGGCGCCGATGACGCCGACGATCTCCTCGTCGCCGACGGTGAAGCTGACCGCATCGAGGGCCGTCACCCCGCCGTAGCGTTTGGTGACGTCGCGGCATTCGAGGAGGGGGATCACAGCGCGCCCACCGCGTCGACGAGTTGGCGGTCCTCGGCGACCAGCTCGCCGTGGACGGTCGAGCGGCGGCGGACGAAGCGTGCCATCGTCGCGACACCGCCGGGGTTGACGACCATGACGAGGATCAGGAGGGCGCCGGCGACGATCTCCGCTCCCGACCCGGTCGACGACGCGGACGCCCGGCTGGTGAAGACGAGGGGCAGCAGGCCGAAGACGCTCGACGCGAGAACCGCTCCGCCGATCGAACCGATCCCGCCGACCACGACGTAGGCGAGCCAGGTGATCGAGAAGAAGATGTCGGTGTAGTTGCCGCCCGGCTGGCCTATGACGTAGGTGAGCACCGCGCCGGCAACCGACGCGACCGCGCCGGCGAGGACGAACCCGCTGAGCTTGGTCCTGGTGGTGTCGATCCCGTACGCGGAGGCGACCGTGTCCGAGTCGCGCACCGCGTAGAAGGCCCTGCCCGGGCGGGTGACCGAGACCCTCCAGCACAGCAGTGTCACCACCGCGGCGACGGCGAGCAGGCAGTAGTAGGTGCCGAGTGTCGTGTTCACGTGCCAGCCGAACAGGTCGGGATGGGCGGCTCCCGCGTGGCCGAGACTCACGTTGCCGGCGACCAGGCGCGAGGCGCCGTAACCGAACGCGAGCGTCGCTATCGCGAGGTAGAGGCCGCGCAGGCGCAGCGCCGGCAGGCCGATGAGCAGGCTGAACGGCACTGACAGGAGCGCCGCGAACACCACCGGCAGGGGGAACGGAAGGTGCAGCGAATCGGAGCCGATCAGGGTGCCCACTCCGCCGACGGCGATGAACGCACCCTGCGCGAGGCTTATCTGACCGACCCATCCGGTGAGGACCACCACCGACAGGGCGAGCATGAAGTAGGCGAGGCCGATGGTGAAGTCGAGCCCGTAGACGTCGTGGTTGATGCCCGTCACCGGCCACGCGATCAGCGCCACCGCGCCGACGGCGATCAGAACCCGCTTGAGCCGCCGCTGCCTGGCCTGGTCGGACGAGGTCCAGTCGAGTCCGAGCGCTGACCGCCACAACCGCCAGGCCTGTATCGGGTCGAATGCCCGCGCGAGCAACGGCTGGCGCGACAGCGGCTTGGTCGTCACACCCGAATCCTCGTCCTCGCGGCTGCTTGCGAAGATCCACGACGGCCGCGCCACGAGCACCGCGAGAGCGACGAGGATGCTGGCCGCCTCGGGCATCCCGGTCTGGGTCCAGTTGTGCCCGAGGAAGTGGATGCCCGTCGAGGGGTAGTAGGCCTGGACGAGCTCCTGCAGAACCCCGAGGCCGATGCCGGCGCCGAACGCGACGGGCAGCGAGGTCATCCCGCCGATCACCGCGGCGATGAAACCGACAACGGCGGTCAGGGTGAGGTTGGTGGTGTTGAGGTCCACCTGCTCGGCCGAGAGCAGGATGCCGATGAAACCGGCGAGCATCGTGCCCCCGACCCAGGAGAGCACCGACAGGCGACGTGCGGAGACACCGCACAACTGAGCGACGTCCCTCTTTGACGAAAGTGCCCGGATGGCAAGCCCCGTACGGGTCCAGCGGAAGAACGCGAACACGAGACCGGAGAGGAGGAGCGAGAGGATGAGGATGCCGAGTCGTTCGTAGGTGAGGTACACGCCGAGGAAGTGGATCGTGTGCGCCCGGGAGAACGGGGCTTCGGGGCCGGTGACGAAGCGGTCCTGGAGGCCGAACATCTTCCCGGCCATGCCGGTCAGGATCAGGTAGAGGCCCACCGACACGATGATGAGAGCGATGGTCGGCGCCTCGGCGAACGGTCTCATCACCAGGCGTTCGATCAGGTAACCGAGCACGCCCGCCACCGCGAGGCTGACCGGCATCATCGCCCAGAAGGCGGGGTGGAAGCGGTGGTGCAGGTTCAGATGGAAGAAGAGAAGGTGCCAGTGGATCGCGTAGGTGTGTCCCGCGAGCGCCTGGTAGTGCAGCAGCGCGACGAACGTGGCGGTGGTGCCGAACGCGAAGTTGGGAACCCTCGTCGCCTTGTACATCGAGACGATGCCGAGCCCCATCACCGAGTAGACGGACCCGGCGATGACCCCCAGGATGAGCACCGTCGGCAGCGCGAGTCTCATCTGCTCACGCCTCCGGGTGGTCCACTGGAGCGAGGGTCACCCGCCAGGGTGCGACCAGGTTCAAGCCGAAGAGGGCGGCGAGCGCGGCGAGGATGAGTCCGGCCATCTCGAGCGTGGTGCGCGCCGGCAGCAGCGCGCCGACGGTGGTCACCAGCCGGGGCGGAGAGGGCGAAGCGGCGGCACGCGACGGAGTGAACGGCTGCGCCGGTGTGGCGAGCGCGGGGGCACCCGAGGCGAAGTCGGGCGCAGCCGGTGGCGCTGCGGCCGGGGCCACCGATCCGGGCTGCAGGCCCGACCCGATCCCGAGGTCCCCTGTGCCGATCCCGTATTGCAGCGGTTCGCTGCTCGCGTTCGCCTCGGTCCCGACGAAGCCGAGCAGCACCTGCAGTATGAGCGGCTTGACGGTGGTCGGGTTCAGGTTGTCGGGGACGACGCAGCGCAGCGCAGCGCCCGCAGCGGTCGAGCCGGCATCGCTGCCGTCGGCTTTGACGCGGTTCGGGAGCGGCGGGCGCGCGAAGAGGGTGCCTTGCGGGTAGTCCGCCGGGTTGGACAGCACGGTCAGGTTGCAGCCGACCGACGACGCCGACTGGTTGAACTCGTCGACGAGCGGACCCGCCTGAGACACCGGGACCGTCGGCCCGGTCCCGAGTTGGATCCCGTTCGGCCCGATCGAGATCGACGTGCCGGCGATGCTGAGGTCGGAGATGTCCACCTGCGCGTTCGTGGCGGCGCCGCCGGGCCGGCCGCTCGCCTGGCTCCAGCCGCTTGCTTCGACACCGGCGACGGTGAACAATCCCGTGATCGAGAAGTTGTGCACCTCCGCGTCGGCCGCGACCTTGGCCGCGCCAAGGGTCGTGTCGGGTCCGAGGAGTTCGTGGCCGGTGACCGCGCCGTTGACACCGAGCGGCACCGCAGAGAGGCCGAGCGTCTCGAGCTCGTTCGGGTTGGTGACACCGGCGTTGCCGCCGATCTGGGTCGCGTACGCCTGAGCGGTCGCCTGAGGGCCCGCACTGCAGGTCGCCTCTGACTGCGCCGTCTGCTGGTCGGTCCCGTCGAAGGGGTAGCTCTGCGCGTCGGTGTTCGGCTCGGAGGGGTAGACGCAGGTGGCCTGAGGGAGCTGGGTGTACTGGTGGCCGTCGCCGGTCGGGTCGGCGACCTTCGGCCCGATCACCGCGCCGAGGAGGTCGACCGCTGACGTGGCGTTGGCGAAGTTCTCCTGGGCGTTCACCTGCCCGGCCAGGCTCGGGATGTCGCCGGTGCCGACCGGTAGCGGCTCGTCCGCTTCGATGCGCACCGCGACCGCTTGCACGTCGCCGGTGAAGACCGGCGGAACCGGGCCTGGCGTCGCCGCAGGGTCGCCGGCGTCGTGCACACCTGCCGGGACC
>DATLUM010000009.1 GCA_035533095.1 Acidimicrobiales bacterium
ACCACGCCACCGCGGCCATGTGTATCGACGACCCGCTCCAGCACCACGAGAGCTGGTTCCATCACCTATTCGACACCCATCCTCCGATCGCCGAACGCATTGCCGCCTTGAAGCAGCTCGAGTACGGCAACGCCGCCTAGACGCCTGGCTCATCTCGCTCACCACGATCGACTCCCTCACCGATAGGCGACTGACCCTGCAGCGACCGCCGACGAGCCGTACGTAGCCGTGGCTCAGCTCCTTTCAGACGACAGCTTCTGGTAAGCCGCTCATCACGAGCGCTCGTGCCGATTCGATGACGCCGAGTTCACGGAACAAGGCGTCGCGCTCGTCGGATTCGTCATCTGTCAGGTCTGTCGGCCACAGGTCGCTCACCGCCTGCAGGGACAGTGCCAACTCGTACCGGGCGTCGTGACGCCGGGCGACCGCGATGCTCTCTGCGAGCGCCTGGCGAGCCTGGGCAGCATCCAAGCCGAGCGAACGGAGCGCTACTCCGAGCACCCTCTGAGCGAGCGGCACCACGAGATGGCGGCCGGGGAGGGAGTTCGCGTTTGTTAGGACGCGCCGGGCGAGCTCGGCCGCTGCGTCGGGTTCGCCCGCGCGTAGAAGGGCTTCGGCGAGCATGGCATCGGTGAGTATCACCTGCAGTGACTCGCCGTCCGACTCGTAGATGCCGCGGGCTGCCGCCAGGAGTTGCCGGCTCAACTCGGGGTCTCCGCGCCGGGCCGCGAGCCGGCCCAGGAGGCGGGTGCCGTCGGCCACGAAGGTCGCGGTCCCGGCGGCTCTGTACGTCTCTAGTGCTTCTTCGAGGACTGGTTGCGCTTCCGTCAGGTAACCCTGGTCGGCAAGTACCTCGGCGATGTTGGCCGACTCGACCGCAGCCGTCCAGCGGTCGCCGGCGCGGTTGCAGGCGTCCCTGGATTGCGAGTAGTAGCGCACGGCTTCCGACCAGCGCCCGGAGAAGTACGCCCGGATCCCGAGCTGGTTGAGCGCCCTGGCCTCCAGCCACGGGTTGTCGCCCAAGCTCGTCTGGATGGAGAGGGCACGCCGCGCATGGCTCCCGTCTCCGGACATGCCAGCCGTCAGCTCGGCGATGTCCAGATAAAGCAGGGTGTTCGCGAGAACGTCACCTGCGTCTGCCTCGGTCGCCCACTTCACTGCTTCGCGCAGAAGGCGCACGGCATCGGGCCCTTTGCCCTGCCTGTGGCGAACCAGACCGTATTGAGCTCGGATCTCCGCCCGCATCCGTAACAGGGCCGATGAATCGCCTTGCCCGAGGCTGCGGTCGGCGAGTGATAGCAATTGAAGGGTCTTGCGGTAGTTGCCGGATCGGTCTGTCGCGAGCGCCCTCTTGAATTGGAGCCTGGCGGCTCCGACGGGGGTCTGTGCCCATCGACGGGCATGACGGAAGGACTGTTCCGCGAGCGTGAACTGGCCCAGGTGGGTATGGGCGTCGCCTAGAGCCTCAGCGACTTCGAGGAGTTCGCCGGGGGGGATGTCGCGTACTGCCCGCCCGGCACGCAGTGCATGTTCGTAGAACGTGGCTGCCTCGAGCGGGGCGTGCACGGAGCGGGCCCGTTCGGCTGCGACGCGGGCGTATTTCCATGCAGAGGGATGTTCACCGGCCTGCTCGAAGTGGATTGCGAGCACGCCGGCGATTTCGGCGGTGCTCTCACCGGCCCGGCCTTCGAGGATCTCACCGGCCCTGGCGTGCAGTTCGCGCCTCCGAGCGAAGGGCAGTCCTTCATAGGCGGCGTCACGCAGCATGCTGTGCCGGAAGCCGACCAACCCACGCCCATCGGCGGTGAAGAAGTCTCCCATGAGCGTTGAGATGTCAAGCTCGGTGCCGGCCAGCTCGCGCAGGGCTTCGACGTCCACCTGCTTCCCGAAGACGGAAGCGATCCGCAGGATCCGCCGGTCCTCAGGAGGCAGCTGGTCGATCTGCGCTGCGAAGACGCCTTCGACCGAGTCGGGCATCGCCTTGTCGAACCCCGACTGCTGGCCGGCCCCAACCAACTCGAGGAGGAAAAGGGGATTGCCCCCGCTGCGATCAGCGATCGTCTCCCGCAAATGCGGCACGAGCGGGATTTCCGCTGTCACCGATCGGAGCAGTTGTGTGACGGCGCCTGAACCCAGGGGCCCCACTTGCAGGCGTTCGACATCAGGAAGATCACCGAGATCCAAACCGCGTTCGACAGGTCGTCGTGCCACGAGCACCAACCACGAACGTTGGGTCGCAGCGGAGAGGAGTCGCCGGAAGAGAGACGCGCTCGCGTCGTCCATCCATTGCGCGTCCTCGGCCACGATGAGAGCCGGCCCCGGCAATCCTGCTGACAGGAGTTGGACCAGGGTGTCTGCCAGGCGCTCCTGGCGGAACCTGTCGTCGAGGACCCGCGTCTCCGGGGTCGGTTCTGCGTCCGCCCCGATTACCGGAGCGAGCAGTGGCACAAGAGGTAGGAGGTGGGGCGCGAGGCGGCGTACCGTCGCCTCCAACTGCAACCCGCGCGTGACCTCATCCGCCTCTGAATCGATGTCGAGGATCTCGCGTACCAGTGCTCCGATGGAGGTGTGAGGGTTCAACGAGTGGAACTCGTCGCACACCACGTCCACCACCCGGTGGCCCGCAGCGCGGGAGCGGACCTCTTCTACTAGGCGTGACTTGCCGATACCTGCAGGTCCCACCAACTCGACACATGATCCGCGTCCTGTGGTCGCGGCGTCGAGGCGATCGACAAGGAAGAGCATCTCCTTCTCACGCCCTGCCAGCGCGGGTCCCATGTGCGTGACAGCTCGCCGTCCGGAGAGCGCGGCGAACACCCGGCTAGCACGCACGGGGTGCTCCTTGCCCTTCACGAGGAATGGCTCGAGCTCTTCCGTCACGAAGCCGAGCCGGCTGCGTTGGATCACTGCTTCGGAGGCGTACACCTCGCCTGCCCCCGCCCGACCCATCAGGCGTGCCGCCAGGTTGATCGCGTCACCCTTCGCCGAGTACGTGCGCCGGTAGGAAGGTCCGAATCCCCCGGTGAAGACACGCCCGTAGTTGACTCCCACTCGGATGCGAAGGCGCCCGATCGCATCCACGACGTCCCGGACACTGGCGAGGAGGGCGCCCGCGTCGTCCTCGCCGGCGGTCGGCGCCCCGGCCACCAGCATGATCTTGCCGCCGTCTTCGGCGATGTCCGTCTCCCAGAAGGTCACACCGTGACGAGCACTCGTCTCTTGGACTCGGGTCAGGACTTGGTCCAAGACGTCGGCGACGGATTCCAGGCTTTCGCACGCGAGGAGGTCGTCGACTCCCGAGAACTCGACGAACGCTACTGCGACCTGGCGGTGTTCGCTCTCGATCGGAGCAGCGAGAAGGAACTCGCGGAGCACCGCAGGGAGGCACCCACTGGGCGGCCCCGCCGGGACAGCCGCTGACCTCTGAACCTCGCGTGCGCGTACCGATGGCGCAGCGGCGAGCAGAAGGCCGTCCTGCTTGCCTGGTCCAACCGTTCTCGGGTCGAGCTGCCGGGCCGTGTCGGGGCTGATCACTATCTCTCCGGCCTCGGCCACCGACTCGAGGTGGGCGGTAAGAGAGGCCGCCGGGCCGGTGACGATCAGTTCCCTGTGCAGGGACCCCACTGAGAAGAAGTGGAAGGTGCCGCTGTGTATCCCGACCGACATGCGCAATGTTGCGCGGCCCGCGGAGGTCTGAAGGCGACCGATTCGCCGCATCGTCCGCTGCATTCGCCACGCCGCGTCGGCCGCGCGCGCCGCGTGTTCCTCTCCGCTGTACCAGAGAAGGACGGCATCGCCTCCCCACTTCACGAGTTCCCCGCCGTTCGCGTAAGCCAGGTCCAAGAGCGCGGCGAAGCTGGCGTCGAGGTAGCCGGTCAGCTCCTCCGCGCCGGCCTTGCCGCGTCCCGCGAGCATTTCGGTCAAACGGGTGAAACCAGAGATGTCGACGAAGGCAAGCGTGCCCTCGAGGATCCTGGCCCTGTCCTCAGGAGTCTCTGCCAGCCAACGCGTGGCAAGTGCCGCTACGTACGGCGAAAGGATCGTCTCGTCGCGCCCTGTCACTGTTCGGCCACCGGCTCTTGCCCAAAGAGGTTCGCAGAATTGCCTGAGCAAGAGACAGTAACGTCTTCATAGCTCGATGTGGGACCGGTTGGTTGCAGGGGGTACCGGCCGGTTGTACGATCCGCCGAGGGGCAAATAGGGGGATCCGATGACGGCCAAGACCGGTCAGGCGAGTGGCTACCGATCTGCTCTCCGCTCGCGAGATCTTCGTCGCCTTCTCTCCAGCCAGGTTGTGTCGTCAACCGGCTCGTGGGCGTACGCCGTCGCGCTGGCCGTGTTCCTGTTCGAGGAGACTCATTCGACGTCCTGGGTTGCGATAGGGGCGTTGGCTCGATTCGTTCCGTCGCTGATCTTCAGTGCTTACGGCGGGGTGATCGCGGAGCGGTTCGAGCGGGTTCGCCTGATGATCGTTCTCAACGTGGTTGCACTCACCTTGCAGTCAGGCCTGGCGCTGGCGATGTGGCGGCATGCGCCCGTGGGCGTCGCCGTCGCTTTGGCTGCCGCGACCGCCATCGTGTTGACCGCGTACATCCCTGCGGTACCCGCGGTGATCCCGCAAGTGACCGATGAGGACGATCTGGCCGCCGCCAACGCGTTGAGCGGGGTCGTCGACAACCTGGTCATCGTTCTGGGCCCCGCGATCGGCGCCGGCTTGGTGGCGGTGGGCGGTCCGAGCCTCGCGGTGGTCGTGAACGCGGCCAGCTTCGGAGTGGCCGCGCTGATCGTTTCGACGATGGGAGTGAGGAGTCGCCCGAGCGATGTGACCGACGGCGGGCGTGCCGGCCCGTTGCGCCAGATGGTCGAAGGGTTCCGGGCGGTCGTGTCCACCACCACTGTGGCGATCTTCGTGGTGTTCAGCGTCCTGGCTAGCTTCGTCTACGGCACCGACACGGTCCTGTTCGTACCGATCTCGACCGAGCAGTTGCACACAGGCTCCAGCGGGTACGGATATCTCCTCGCCGGCCTGGGAGTGGGCGGCGTCGTGGGTGCGGGTTTGGTGAACCGCCTCGCTCGGAATCCCCGGCTGGCGCCCGCCATCATCGGCGGGATAACCGTGTATTGCCTTCCTACCGCTTTTCTCGTATTCGTCCACCAGCCGGGAGTCGCTTTCGTTCTTCAGGTCGTCCGCGGGGCGGGAACGTTGGTCGTGGACACCCTGGCGATCACCGCGCTGCAGCGGTCGGTTCCCAAGGAGATGGTGGCTCGCGTTTTCGGTGTGTTCTTCGCGTTGGTGCTGGCGGCGATCAGCATCGGCGCCCTCATCACACCGGTCGTGCTTGACGCGGGTCTGCACACGACGCTCATCGTGTACGGAGTCGGGGTACCGGCTCTGTGCATGTTGGCGCTTCCCCGGCTGGTCGCGTTGGACCGCGTTGCCGGAGCCCGGGCTGTGCTCCTCGCCCCTCGCGTCGCCATCTTGGAGCGCATGGATCTCTTCGCTGCCGCTTCTCGGTCCAGCCTCGAGGGGCTCGCTGGTGCCTCGAAAGAGCTGAACGTACCGGCGGGCACGCCGGTGGTGGTCGAGGGCCAGACTGCGGATGCCTTCTACGTGGTCGTCGAGGGTCAACTCGATGTGACCGCAGTGGGGGAGCAGGGTGTCGAGGCTCGTTGGCTCCGCACGCTCAACTCGGGGAGCTACTTCGGCGAGATCGGGCTCCTGGGGCACGTGCCGCGCACCGCGACGGTGACCGCCACAACTGACTGCTCCCTGCTGCAAATTGACGGGAGCGACTTCATCGACGCGCTGACGAACCTCAGTGCGTCGCCGTCGCTGCTCGAGGGTGCCCGGACCCGCCTGTCGCTCACGCATCCGTCGAGCACGGTGCTGGACATCACCGACGCGGCCCTCGACAAGGTGTCCGCACAGGTGGATCACGAGGAGAGCGGAAAGCCGGTGTCGGCCTCGACCGATGCGTAGAGTCCGGTAGGAGAGCCGCGGGCGGCATGTCTACAGTGCGTTCGTGTCTTCGTTGACGCCGGCTGACGATCGAGCGCGGGAGTGGCTCGAGCGCGGGTCGCTCTACAGGTGGGAGCCCGTCTCGGGCAAGGCGGCGGGAAAGTCGATCGACATCTTCCACGTCGAGGCTGGGCGGCCCGACGCTCCGCTATTGCTGTTGGTCCACGGCTTCCCGACGAGCAGCATCGACTGGTACGACGTGATCGACCGGCTTGCCGAGGACTACCGGGTCTGCGCGCTGGACTTCCCCGGCTACGGGTTCTCCGGCAAGCCACCGGACTGGCCGTACAGCCTCGAAGTCGACGCCGGCCTTCTTGTCCATCACCTCAGGAACGTCCTTGCAGCATCGAAATGCCGCGTGGTCGCCCACGACCGCGGTGACAGCGTCGCCCTCCTGATGCACCACAACCTGTCCCGAGGCGAAGACCCAGCGGGCGTCACCATCGAGCACCTCGTGCTCAGCAACGGCAACATCTTCCTCCCGCTCGCGAATCTCACGACGTTCCAAAAGCTCATTCTCGACCCAGATCGCGCCAAGCAGGTCTTGGAGGTCATGACGCCCGCAATGCTGGCGGCCGGGATGGGCAACACCACGTTCACGCCGCAGAGACCACCCGGCGACCCGACGGTCGAAGCGCTCGCTGCGACCCTCGCCCACAACGACGGTATCTCCGTCCTCCACGACACCGTCCAGTACCTGCGAGAACGTGCTGAACACGAAGTCATTTGGCTGCAGTCGCTGGCCGCGAGCGAAGTTCCTTCAACCGTGATCTGGGGAATCTGCGACACCGTGTCGCCCCCCCGTGTGGCAATGCACGTATGGGAGCACTACCTGCAAAAGAAGCCAGGTTCGAACGAATTGTGGATCGTCCCGGCCGCGAACCACTACCTGCAAAACGACCGCCCCGACGCCTTCGCCGAAGCCCTCCTGCACTCCCTCGAGCGGCAGGGACCTAGCGACCCCGGACCCCTCGAGGCCACCCCCGGGGCTGCCGTGCGCGTCGACCATTCCGCGCCTGCGCTGCCCGACCCCACCTCCGGCTTCGTCGTCTGACGCGCGTCTTTCCGGTCCATCTCACCAGAGGCTCTGCCGCGTAGGCAAAAGAGGGCGGCGCCGGAAGCCGGCGCCGCCCTTCGATCACTTGACTCGATTGGTTAGACGATGGACGTCTTCCGGCGCGACCACCAGACGAGTCCCACACCACCCAGGCCGAGGGCCAGCGCGAGTGCCACGAGGCCTCCGATGTCGAGGCCGGTGAAGGCGAGCGCCCCCGACGACGCCGGCGCGGCTTGACCCGTGTTGCCCGCAGGTGGGGCGGTCGTCGGGCTCGTGAGAGCGCCATTGCCGCTACCCGAGCTCACGGTTGGAGCGGAGTTGGTGACCGTGGTGGACTTGACCACGTCGAGCTGCTGGGTCGCCGGGGTGTTCGGCAGTACGGTCGCGCTCAGCACCTCGCCGGCGGATGACGTAACGGTGCCCGCGACGCCGCCGGAGGAGGTGACGCAGCTGAGCGACAGCAGGCTCGGGATCGTCAGGGCGCATTGTCCGTTGACCTGGCTGCTGCTGCCGATCGGGGTGCCGTTGATCGAAACGAGGTAGCTGCTGCCGGCACCGGACGAGCTGCTCTCGGAGTGGAGCAGGTCTATGGTCAGGCCGCTCGGTCCACCGGCGTTGAGGATTGCCCCGTCGGCGGAGGAGCTGCCGGAGCTGGCGGCCGGCGTCCAACTGGCGTCGGACTTCGACTGCAGGACCCGAAGGCTCGCCGACTGCGAGGTCGACGGGTCGCCCAGGTCGAGCAGCACGATGTCGGACACCGCGCTGGCCGTGCTCCCGCTCGACGACTGGCTGTTGGTCGCCGACCAGGGGGTGAGGGCCAACCGGAACTGGCTGCTCGGCCCGGTATCGAGAAGTGCTCCCTTGCTGTTCCCGTTACCGTTCTGCGTTCCGCCGAACTGCGTCGAGGGAACGCTCCCCCCGAGTTCGAGAGGATCAGCGGTCGAAGAGGTTCCGCTTCCCGAAGCGCTCGCCTTTGTGTGGCTGATGGCGAGGATATTGGCGAGGTTCAACGCGTACGCCTCGGCAGTACCTCCCGGTGCCGGGGTGGTCTGCGTCGAAGTGCTGCTCGCCGTACGGGTCGTAGATGTTTGGGTGCTGCTGGTCTTGGTCGTCGTCGGCTGTGTCGTCGACGTGTTCGGCGCTGTTGGGGTCTGCGCAGTGGGTGTTGTGGTCTGTGTACTGGTTGTCCCGGTCGATGCCTCCGCGGCAGCCGGGATACCCATTAGCAGCGCCGCCCCCACGACGGCACTCCATCTGCCTATCCGCAATCTGGGCCTCCTCTCTGTGTGTCCCTCACGTAGAGGCGGCCGATGCCGCCCCGGCCCTTTCTTGGACCTCCGACATCTATTGCTTCCCCACAAATGTCCGAAATCATGCCCGGATTCGACCTTTTTGGGAAAAAGATGGAGCCCATGCGCTTACTGCGCGCGCGGCTCCACGGGGCGTGGTGGAAAACGGGTGTTTCAGGCAGCCGCGACGGTCGGGGCGTCCGAAATGACCTTTGCCTGACGGCGCATGCTCGCCAGCAGCCGCGGAGCTGTCACCGCGAGGATCGCCACCTGGAGGAGGCCCGCGACGAGAAACGTCTCTCTCACGCCGATCTCGCCGACCATGATTCCGCCGAGCAGGCTTCCCAACGGGATGGCCGTGAGCACTGCCATCTGGTAGGAGCTCGCCACCCTGCCTTGGAGGTCGGGCGGGACGATCGCCTGGCGCAACGACCTGGCGGAGATGTTTCCCACGACGACCCCCGCCGCTTCGAGCGCCAGGGCGCCGCCGGCGGTCACCGGGGAGTGGGTGATCGACATCACCGGATACGCGGCGCTCGCCGCCAAGCCTGCCGCGATGATGCTCCACCCGCTTCCGAGGCGTGCGTGGATCTGGTTGGCGGCCACCGCAGCTATGGCCGTGCCGACGGCGCTGACGCCGAGGAGCAGTCCGAAGCCTGACCTCGTCATGTGAAGGTCTTGTGTGGCGTAGAGCACGATCACTCCCAGGACGAGCGCCTGGCAGAAGGCGAAGGACGCGATGAGTCCTGTGAGCATGCGCAGCAACGGAAGCCTTGCGAACCATCGAAGACCGTCGCGCAGGTCCGCCCCGAAGGAGGTGTTTGTGCCTACCGACCGGTTGTCCGGAACCGCCCGGTTCAACATGCCGGCCGAAGCAGCGAACGTCGCCGCGTCCGCGATGAATGGAAGCGCCGCGGTCGCGGCGAACAGGATTCCCCCCAGTGCCTGCCCGGCGATTTCCTGGGCGACTGTCTGCACCGTGAGCAGGTTGGCATTCGCCTTGACCAGAAGCCGCGGCTTCACGATGGAGGGGAGGGTCGCACTGGCGGTGATGTCGAACACCACGCTCAGGCCGCGCAGGAGGAACACCGCCGCGTACAGCATCGGCAGGCTGTCCCAACCGCGCAGGATCGCCACTCCGAAGGCCGCCAGGATCGAGAAACGGACAAGCTCGAGCCCGACCAGCAGGCGGCGCCGGTTCGTCCGGTCGGCGAGGGTTCCCGCCGGCAGCGCGACGAGTAGGGCCGGGACGGCGCCCGCGATCGCGACGCCGGCAATCAGCACGGCGTTGTGGGTGAAGTTCAGGGCCAGGAGGGGAAAGCCGACGAGGACCATGCCGTCGCCGAGCGACGAGGTACCCGCGGCGGTCCATACACGCCAGAAGCGACTTTCCAGCCTCGGTGGGTAATGCATGGGGGTCTGCGTGGATCCTCTTGTTTGGTGCTTCCGCCGAATAAAGCCCGACCGGCGTCGACATATGTCTCAAGGTCGTCGCCGGCCGGGCCGATTGTTTGATTTGGGATACCACGGTCAGTTGCCTGCCAGCGCCGGACCGTGCTCAGCAAAGGGGTGCTGGGGTCTGCCAACTAGGCAGACCTCAGCCCCAAGTCCAAGACTTGCGGGTCATTTGGTCGGGACACCTCCCTTCCGTGCTCAGCTGTGGGTGTTGCCTGCCACCACTGAGGGTAAGGGTTGACTTCCGGTTTTTCCAGGGGGCAGATAGCAAGAAAACGGCGTGAAAGGGATTGTTGTGACGTCGTTGATAAGAAATTGGTGAAGGCCTAGTTTTATCGGGCCGATACATGACCCGAATCCGCGCCAAGGGGCGGGAGGGGCAATTGAGCACTACCCAACCGGACAGTCGCAGCGAGGAGGCCCGGCCCCGGCCGGGTCAGGTGCGCGTCTGGTCGTACATCGCGGCGGTCTGCGTAGCAGCCGGAGTACTCGGGTACTTAGCAGTGAGCACGGTCCAACCACTGCACATTCACCCGCTGGTGCCTTGGCCGGCGATCGCCGTTGCGCTCGCCCTTTCGCTGGTCTTCCCGGTCCAATTCCACATCGGCAACCAGACCATGAGCCAGGATCTTCTCAGCCTGGTTTTGGTCCTCGGCGCGATTACCACCACCCCTTCAACCTTGTTGCTTGCCCAGATGCTGGCGATCGGCGTCGCTGCTTACAAGCTTCGCTGGACTCCGAACAGGACACTGTTCAACGCCGCCAGCTCCGTCCTGGCCGCATCCCTAACCCTGTTGGCGTTGCATCCGATGATTGGTGGGTCGTCTCCCGATCACGTCTCCACCTGGCCGGCGTTGATTGGTCTCATGTTCCTTTTCGAGGCCGTCACATTCGTGATAGTCCTCGGTGTGGTGACGCTGAGTACTGGGGTGCCAGAGGTCAGTTACCTGAAGAGTATGGGCACCCAGTACGCGGTGTTCCTTCCTCTGAACGCCGGGCTGGGGATCCTCGCGGTGACCCTGGCATGGATCCAACCGTGGGCTCTGATTCTCCTCGCAGGCCTCGGTCTCGCCATCGCCGTCTGGTACCGCAAGGCCAACAAGATCCACAACCGTTTCGCCGATCTCCAGAAGCTTTACGGCTTCACCATGCGGCTCTCGGGATCGGACGACGCGCGGGAGCTCTTGTCGAACGCGCTCGAGGAATCCAAGAGCTTGCTGCACTGCCAGTACGCGGGCGCCTACCTCCCCGAGGGCGAAGGCTCGGTGTACGTGCGCTACGAGGTCGAAGCGTCGGGGCGCATATCGCGTTCGCCGATCGAGATGCCCTCGGAGCTGCAGGTCCTGCTCCAAGAAGGGTCGTCGCTTCTGATCCCGCGGGGGAAGCCCACGCCCCTCGCTGTCATCCTCGGCCTCGGCGACCTTCTCGCCGCTCGCCTCGAGTTCGGTGACGGCCGCTCGGGGGCGTTGGTGCTCGGTGACCGCGAAGGTCGCCTTGCTACCTTCGACGGCGAGGACCAGCGGCTCCTCGAGGCACTTGCGGCCAACATGGGCACCGCCCTCACGAGTAGCCGCCGCCTCGACAAGCTGCGGTCCGAGATGGACCTGCGCGAGTACGAGGCCCGCCACGACAAGCTGACCGGGCTCGCCAACCGGTCCTCTTTCACCAACTGGCTGCAGTCGGGCCTGGAGCGCAGGCAGAGGAACGAGCTTCTCGCCGTCGTGCTCATGGACCTCGACGGCTTCAAGGAGATCAACGACACGCTCGGTCACCACATCGGCGACGAGATTCTCCAGGAGACCGCGCGCCGGGTACGCGGCCCTTCGGCCGACACCCGCCTGGCCGCTCGGCTGGGCGGCGACGAGTTCGCCATTCTGATCCCGCTGGCCTCATCGACGGACGAGGTCATCCGGGCCGCCGAGGCTGCCATCTCCTCGGTGGCGTCCCCGATCTCCGTCGGCGGCGTCGTCCTCGAAATGCGGGCGAGCGCCGGCCTCGCACTCGCGCCTCTGCACGGCACCGACCCCACGTCGCTTCTCAAGCGGGCCGAGGTCGCGATGTACGAGGCGAAGCGGTCGCATCGGGGCCTGGTGACGTACGACCCGTCCATCGACCACAACACCACCCGCCGGCTGCAGCTCGCCACCGAGCTGCGCAGGGCCATCGCGGCCGACGAGCTCGAGGTCTACTACCAGCCGGTCGCTGACCTCCGTTCGGGCGACGTCCGCGGCTTCGAGGCACTGCTTCGCTGGCGCCACGACCATTACGGCAGCGTCAGCCCCAATGAGTTCATCCCCGTCGCCGAGCAGACCGGCATCATCGGGGAGCTCACGTGGTGGGTGCTCGACAAGGCGCTGCGCCAGCTGCGCAAGTGGCACGAGGACGGCTACGACTTCCACGTAGCCGTGAACCTCTCGGCGCGCAGCCTCCTCGACGGCGGGTTGGTCTCACGGCTGCGGCAGATGCTCGAGGATCTTCGGGTCCGACCGGGCACTCTCACCCTGGAGATCACCGAGTCCTCCATCATGCTGGAGCCCGAACGGTCCGAGAAGGTGCTCGAGAGCCTCGCTGAGCTCGGCGTCAAGATCGCGATCGACGACTACGGCACCGGCTACTCCTCGCTATCGCGCCTGCAGCGGCTTCCGGTGACGACCGTCAAGATCGACCGCTCGTTCGTCATGCACATGTGCGCCGAATCCAAGGACGAGGCCATCGTGCGCGCGACGATCGAACTGGCCCGCAATCTGGGGCACGTTGTGGTCGCCGAAGGCGTCGAAGATCTCAGCACCTGGGAACGCCTCGCGGAGCTCGGATGCGACCAGGCGCAGGGCTACTACCTGTCCCCGCCGATCCCGGCCGAGGAGTGCCGGCTCTGGCTGCACAGCCGTGAGTCCTCGCGCCTTGCACCCGTGCGCCACCTCTGGAGCGTCTCGCAGGGCGCTTGACCTGCTTCCGGCTCAGACCGGCTGGGCCAGGGCCAAAGACGCAGCCGTGACGATGTCGTGCACGGCAGCCGCCAGAAGATCCCGGGTGGCATTGGGCAGGACGGATGCAGCCGCCTCGCTGGCCATCGTCACCCTTAGGACTCCCGGCTCCTCGAACACGGTCGTCGCGCCGGCCTTGGCGAACACCGCCCGCATGGGCACGTTGTCGTCGAGGACGTGAGCGACCAACCTGCTCACTCCCGCTTCGACGGCGGCTACTCCTATCGCGCCGAGGAGCAGAGTGGCGAGGCCGCGACCGTGATGCGACTCAGCGGTGCCGAACGCCACCTCCGCGAGATCGTGTGTGTTCGTCCGGACGAACCGCGCCGACGCGAGGCCCTCGTGCGGCTCGGTGGCATCCAGCACCACCCATGCGAAGTGGTCGATGTAGTCGATGTCTGTCAGGTACTCGATGGTGGCTTCTGACGGCGTGCCGACGGAGAAGAACCGGCGCCTGAGAGAGTCCTGCGAGAAGTGCGCCACGACGGATCGGAAGACTGCGCGGTCTTGCGGGAGCAGCGGGCGGATCCAGACCGGGGTCCCGTCTTTCAGCGTGGCTGGCACCGGTCTCAGGTCGCGGGCAAGCCGGGCACTCGCGAGCCGCCCGAGTCGGTCTCGCACGGCTGGCACGGACATGAGCAGGTCGAGCGCAGCCCGGTCGCCCACCGCCAGCAACGAAGGAGCGGTCGCGGTGAGGGTCGCCACGCGCAATCCGCCCCGCAGGACTGACAGTTCGCCCAGGATCGAACCGGGGTTCGCGTCGGCGAGGTGGTGTGGCTCGGCGCCCGCCCCCGGTCGAGTCGACCGCCTGGTGACGGCGACCGCGCCTTCGACGAGCAGCCCGAACGTGTCGCCCGGTTCACCTTCGCGCAGGAGCACCTCTCCGGCTTGTGCCTCCCGCCACCACATGCGCCTGGCGGCAGGGGCTAGTTCCGTAATCGTCGCGCCTTCGAGGATCGGCAGGGACGCCAGGCGCGCCGGGTCGACCGGAGAGCTCATCCGGCCGGAGCGGTCGAGCCGGCGGTCACCCTAGGCGGCCGGTCCGTTCGCCAGTGTGATCGACGCCTGATGGTTCTGCCCCGAAGCGTCGAGCCAGCCGATGGCGACACTCTGTCCGGGGTGGTACTGGCCGACGAGGGCAGTCAGCGTGTTTGGAGAGTCCACGTTCTTCCCGCCGAGGGAGACGATCGTGTCACCGCTTTGCAGACCGGCCTGGGCGGCGGGACCGCTCGGTACCACACCGCTCAGAGTCGCTCCCTGCGACGACGCCCGGGTGTCGACCAGGACACCGAGGAACGCTGTCGGACCGATGTGGACCGTCGAGCTCTCTTGGCCCGACCGGATCTGCCCGGCGATCGACATCGCCTGGTTGATCGGGATGGCGAATCCCTGGTTCCCCTGCGTCTGGAAGGAGAACCCGGCGGACGCCGCCGTGTCCATCCCGACGACCTGACCGGACGAGTTGACCAGCGCGCCACCCGAGTCACCCGGCTGGATGTTGGCGTTGGTCTCGATGAGCCCCATGAGCTGCTCGGTGGTTCCGTTCCCCTCGTCGCTGGCCGTGATCGACCGGTTCAACCCGGTGACGGTGCCTTCGGCGCTGCTCGGTGGCCCCCCGACCCCGCCGGCGTTTCCGAGACCGACGACGCCGTCACCAATGGACACCTTGTCCGAGTTGCCGATCTCGGCCTTCTGCAGATCTGAGGCACCGCGCAGCTTGATGACTGCGATGTCGTGGGTGCGGTCGTAGCCCACGACGTCCGCCGGGTAGGTCTTCCCGTTGCCCACGTCGGTCGCCGAGATGGAGGTAGCGCCTGATATGACGTGATTGTTGGTCAGCACGACCCCGTCGGAGGTGAGGACGATGCCCGTCCCGGCAGCCTGGTCGTGCTGGTAGCTGAGCGACGTGTTGATGTCCACCAGTGCGGGGCTGACCTTGGCCGCGACGGAGGCGGGGTCGATGCTCCCGCCCTGGCCGGAGTTGCCGGAGTTCCCGACACCCGAGGGTGCAAGCGCACTCCCTGATCCCGCCGGCGACGGGTTCGCGGTGGATTTCCAGACCCCGTGCCCGATCCCCAGACCGACGAGCACCGCGACCACGAGGAGAAGCGCTATGACTGCCCCGGGGAGCGTCTGGCGCGGGCGGGAAGGCCCTGGACGACCCCACGGGGTCGCCCACCCGCTCGGGGAGTGGGGGCCTGCGGGGCCACCGGCCCAGTCGCCACCCCAACCGCCCGGGGCGGCTCCCCAGCCTCCAGGGGCTCCGCCACCGGCCGAGCCACCCCCGGGCGACCCGGGGCCCGACGGTGGGGTCCAGCCTCGGGGAGTCCCGCCCCACAAACCGGACTGGGGACCTCCTCCGGGTCCGCCCCAGCCGCCCGGGGTCCAACCACCGGGCGCGTCGCTCCCTGCTCCGGGGCGCGGTTCCCATGGGGGTGACGGCGAGGCAGGGGGAGGGGGATTCCATTCTCCGCCGCTGCTCCAAGGTGAAGCGCCGGCCACCGGCTCCTCCGCCGCGCCGCCGCCAGGCTGGTGCTCGCCGTTCGTACCTGGTTCGTGTGTGTCGTCCATGATCCTCGCCGGCCAGCAGGTAGATGGATTGGCCGCTCTTCGAAGCCAGTAAACGGCGTCTAGCTGAGCATTCTATGAAACCGCCCTGAAACTTACGGCAGGCGGAGGACGGCGACCCCGAACTGAGCGCTCCTGCCAGCACCAAATGCCCTGACCCGGCGTTTTCCCAACCTACTCAGCAGTTGTGTATCGGTTGATGGACCGTTGCGGGCCCTATGACGGCCCTGCTCGATGATTGGCACATGGCCGTTGAACCCCGTCTTGACGCTTGGCTTTCGGTGCTGCACGAGCGCGAAGGGACGGACATCCTTCTCACCGACGGAGCGGCACCCCTGCTGCGGGTCGACGGGCGGCTGGCGCCGCTCGAGGACGCGGAGCCCCTCTCCGGGGAGGAGATCGAGGCGATCGCCCGGGCGCAGATCAAGGACCAGTACGGCGACAGGGTCCACCTCGGCCGGGAGGTCGACTTCTCCTTCTCGTGGCGGAACAAGGCACGCATCCGTGCGAACGCGTTCTACCAGCGCGGGGCGTGCTCTCTGTCGTTGAGGCGCATCCCGATGGAGATCCCGAGTCCGGTCGAGCTCGGCCTACCACCAGTGCTGTCGGGCATCCTGCGCAACCCGAGCGGCCTCATCCTGGTGACCGGGCCGACCGGGTCGGGCAAGTCGACGTCGATGGCTTCCATGATCGACGTCCTGAACCACAACCGTGCCTGCCACATCGTCACCATCGAAGACCCGATCGAGTACCTCCACGACAACCATATGTCGGCGGTTTCGCAGCGTGAGGTGGGCTCCGACACCGAGTCCTTCGACGCCGCGCTCAGGTCGGTCCTGCGCGAGGACCCCGATGTCGTACTCGTCGGCGAGATGCGCGACCTCGAGAGCATCGCCGCAGCCCTGACGATCGCCGAGACCGGTCACCTGGTCATCACCACGCTTCACACCAACGACTCGGCCCAGGCCATCGACCGGATCATCGACGTCTTCCCCGCCGACCGCCGACCACAGATCCAGCTTCAGCTCGCCGGCACCCTGCTCGCGGTGCTCTACCAGCGCCTCGTGCCGAAGATTGGCCACGGCCTGGTCGCCGCCTACGAACTGATGGTCGGCATCCCCGCCGTACGCAACCTCGTCCGTGAAGGCAAGACCCGCCAGCTGCGCAACGTCGTCGCGACCCACAAGGCCGACGGCATGCAGACTCTCGAGACGGCCCTCACGGAGCTGATCCAGGCCGGCGTCATCGACTACCAAACTGCAGTCGACGCCAGCCTTTACCCGCAGGACATCCCTAAGCCGAGACCGCAGCCGGTGCCGGTCGACGGCGCGGCGTGATGCCCAGCGGGCCGGTAGGGCAGCGCTCAGCGCTGCCCTACCAAATCCTCGCCGGCGTCGAGCCCGTGAGCGGCGGGTGGCTCGTCGCCCCCGGGAACCTGCAGGGGATATCTCTGGCTCCCCAGCCCGCATACGTGCTCGGAAGCCTGGCGGAGGTGTTGGATTACCGGCCGTCGTTCAGCGTTGTGGCGCTGCACGCTCCAGTAGGCACCCAGGAGAAGCCCAACGAGGACCGCTCCTGCGACACCACCGCCCGTGAGTTGCTCGGTCGCCGCCGCGCTGCGGCAGTCCGGGCGCCGTCGAAGGCGCTTCTCGAGGCGACCAGCCTCGAGGAGGCACAGCGGATCGACCCCAGCGTCGACATCGTCCGCTGGCGGTCGCTTTCGAAGGCCACAGAGTCGATCCGCGAGGTGCAGTCCTGGCGCCAGCGAGCCGTCTGGGAGGTGAACCCCGAGTTGTCGTTCCGGCAGATGAACGACGGCAAGGATCTCACCTACGGGCGCCGCACCATTTTGGGCCGCCAGGAGCGGATCGAACTTCTCGTCCACAAGCTGCCCGGTGCGGAGCGCGTGCTCGCCGAACGGCCCCGCGGGGTGCGCGAGGACAAGCTCGTCGACGCCCTGTCGGACCTGTGGACCGCCCGTCGCGTGATCGCTCACGCCATCTCACGGGCTGCGGATCCTCCCGTATGGGACGAGGACGGAGTGCGAATGGACATCGTCTTCTAGGCAAGATCTGAGGGGGCAGCCCTCAGACCCGGAGCCAGCGGGGCCCCGGGTTTGCTCCGGCCGGCGGGCCGGCCTGCAATACCAGCAGGCCGGCCCGTGGTCGTCTTGGCGTGAGGTTCCCTCCTACACGCCCGGCGCCACCGCGTTCTCCAAGCGAGCCGCCGCAGACGGCACCAGGTATGCGCGCACCGCTCCGATCAGCTGCTCCACGGGGGGCACCAGGGACAGCAGCCACCTGGCGAACATGCCGTCGTCCATCCACGCCGCCATCCGCGCGTCGACGAGCCCTTCGAGGTTGCCGCCGGCGGCCTGGGCGCGGATCTCCGGCCAGGACCAGGCGTTGGCCGCGATGCGGATCATGTCGGCAAGCTCGTCCGGCTTCTCCACGTCGCCCTCCACGCCGTCCTCGGCGTCCTCGCCGCCCGTGGGTCCGCCCAGGTCGCCCGCGAGAAGCCTGGCCAAGGGGTGGAGGCGGGTCACGTCGGACCACGTCAGAGGCCTCGGTGATTCCATCGCCGCCTCCAGCACGGACGCGATCCAGGCGGCCGCGTGCAACTCTGCAGCCGGCTCCGGGGGAGGCGGCGTGGCCAGACCCAGGCAGCGCTTGAGGCAGTCCAGCAGCCGGCCAGCCTCGGGCGCCGAGGTGCCGCGGACGCCATGCGGGCCCTCCAGGTGCCATCCCACGTCACCGGATCGACCCACGACGCAGCACATCCGGATCCGCGACCCCTCTATCTGGGCGAGGTCCTGGTAGACGTCGCCGAAGCTGCGCCCGTCACCCGACCAGCCGCCGGCCGCGGAAGGGTCGACCCGGAGTCGCCCGGTGGCGACAACCCCGACGGCGACGCACTCGGGCGGCGCCGTCCAACCGAGCAGCGCCTGAGGTTCGCTGCTCGCGTCCACAGCGAAACCCGACTCCTCGTCATCGTCGTCGAAGACCCTGACCCAGGTCGGGACCCCCTGGTCGCGCACCTCGTCCCCGAGGGTCTCTAGCAGCTCTTCGGCCAACTGTTGCCAGCCGGAAACCCGGATCGGTTCGTACATTCGGCTCCACCTCCACGCTGTCGTGCTGATTTGGCACTGCGGGGGTGGGTCCGAAACCCCGATATGAGGAGACCCGGGGCGAACCTACCAGCGACGCGCGACGGCCGCGAGCGGAGTCGCGCCGGCGGGCCGGGCGCAGACCCCCCGACATCTCGGGCAGCGCAATCACGACTCTCGTGATATTTCAATCTGACTTTTGAGGGACGGTCCTGTTTTGAGGGACGTAGCCGTCGTGAGATGACGCCTGTGTCCCGCAAAAACCCGCCGGCGCCGGCGCCCCGCCCTCTAAAACCCGCCGGCGCCGCCCCGCCCTCTAACCCGCCGGCGCCGGCGCCGGCGCCCCGCCCCCTAATCCGCCGGCGGCACGACCCGAAGGTGCAACTCGGCGAGCTGCGAGGGCAGGACCTCGCTCGGCGCGCCCATGAGGAGGTCCCTGGCCCCCTGATTCAAAGGAAACGCGATCACCTCGCGCAGGTTCGCCTGATCCTCCAGCAGCATCAGCAGCCGGTCGAAGCCGGGGGCGATACCGGCGTGGGGCGGCGGACCGTAGTGGAAGGCGTTCCACAACGCCGGAAACGACTCCCTCACCCGCTCGGGACCGTACCCCGCTATCTCGAACGCCGCCTCCATCACCTCGGGAAGGTGGTTGCGGACGGCGCCCGACGACAGCTCGACGCCGTTGCACACGAGGTCGTATTGGAATGCCAGCACGTCGCCGGGATCGGAGGACCGCAGCGCCTCGAGGCCGCCCTGCGGCATCGAGAACGGGTTGTGCGAGAACTGCCACCCACCGTTGTCCGCGTCCGGTTCGAACATGGGGAAGTCCACCACCCAGCAAAAAGACAGCGCGTCGGGGTCTCCCAGTCCGAGCTCCCGGCCCAAGGCGCTGCGCCGCTCACCGAGGACCGAAGATGCCGCGTCGGCCGGCCCTACGACCACCAGCACGGCGTCTCCTGCCTCGGCCTCCACCGCCGACGACAGAACCTCGGCCTCTTCGTCGGTCAGCTTCTTGGACAGCGATCCTCGACGGCCGTCGGGGTCCAGTTGCAGCCACGCGCCGATGGCGCCGGCCTTACGTGCGGAATCCGCGAACTCGTCGAACCACTTGCGCGGACGCGAAGCGCCCCCAGGCGCGCGCAGCGCTCTGATCGAACGCCCGGCAGACGGCGCCTCGGCGAAGATCGGTAGTTCGGTGCGGCCGCCCAGCGCCGCGCTCACGTCCTCTATCTCCAAGCCGAACCGCAGGTCCGGCTTGTCCGTCCCGTACCTCGCCACCACGTCAGCGAATGCCAGCCTCGCAAACGACCCCACCGCCTTCTTCGTCGAGCATTCCTCCACCACCCGGTTCATCAGCAGCTCGACTTCCTCGAACACGTCCTCCTGGGTCGCGAAGGCCATCTCGAGGTCGATCTGGTAGAACTCGCCGGGGCTGCGATCCGCACGGCTCGCCTCGTCGCGGAAGCACGGGGCGATCTGGAAGTAGCGCTCGACGCCTCCGACCATCAGCAGCTGCTTGAACTGCTGGGGGGCCTGGGGGAGCGCGTAGAACTCGCCGGGGTACAGCCGGCTCGGCACCAGGAAGTCGCGCGCCCCTTCAGGCGAGGACGCGGTGAGGATCGGCGTCTGCACCTCGAGGAAGCCCCGTGACGACAGATGTTCCCGGACGACGGTCGCCAGGCGCGCTCGCGCCGCCAGCCGTTCGACCAGCGGGCCCCTGCGCATGTCCAAATAGCGGTAACGAAGCCGCGCCTCCTCACCCACGTCGGTGTCGCGCTCGACCGGGAACGGCAGCACGTCCGCCGACGAAAGTATGTCGACCGACTGCACCGTCACCTCGACCTCGCCGGTCGCGAGCTTGGGGTTCACCGTCTCGGCGGGCCGATGCACCACCGAGCCGCGGACGCTCACGACGCTTTCCAGGCGCAACGACGTCAGCATCTCGAACGCCGGAGAATCGGGGTGCGCGACGAGCTGAACGACCCCGCCCGCCTCGACGCCTCCCGCGTCGCGCAGGTCGATGAACAGCAGCCCGCCGTGGTCGCGCTTTGCCGCGACCCACCCGGAAAGCAGAACGCTGCGCCCGGCATCGCCGGCGCGCAGCGCCCCGCATCTCACGTCTCTGTAGTTGTTCACGGCCAGCGGTCGGGTGTCCTCCATGTCAGGGAGGCAGGCTAATGCCTCCCTGCAGGAGGACCCGACTCAGGACCTATGCCGCGGAGCGCCTGCGGAGCCGGCGGACGAGGGCCAGCGAGAAGCCGCCCAGGCCGAGGGTGCCGACGCCGACCACGGGCTGCCACAGACCACCCGGGCCACCGGTGAAGGGGAGCTTCGGCGGCACGGTCGTCGGGGTAGGCAGGGTCGGGTTGTTCTGGGCCTGAACAGTCGCGCACGAGATCGGCTGCTGCTGGTTCGAGTTCGCCTCGAGCACGCCGACAGCCGGGTTGGCCAGCGCGATATCCGGGAGCTGGATGCTGGTCAGCGGGATGTTGACCTGGTTGACGACCTGCTGGGGGATGTTGATCGAGCTGTTCGTCAGACCGAGCTTGATGTTGAGCAGTTGGAAGGCCCCCGATGCGGCCGTCCCGCCGGTCGTCGCAGGCGACGAGCCGAACGCTCCCCCGATGGCGTGGGGCACGGTCTCGATGTCGATCTCCCCGAGGTTCAGGTTGATGACACCGTTGAGGGTGCTGATGATCTGCTGCAGCGTCGGCGTCACGGTGTTCAGGGCCGACTCCACCGGGCTCACCACGGGCTGCAGCACGCCGAGCACCTGGTTCAGAGCGCTGCTCAGGGTGGAACCGCTCGGCAGCGAGTTGAGGGTGTTCTCGAGGAACGTGGTCAGCTGCGGCAGCGTCAGCTGGGAGAGCAGAGCGGAGATACCGCTGATCGACAGCGGGATCTGCTTGCCGTTGCTGGCGACCGACGACAGCGGCACCTGCTCGTCGATGGCCGGGGTCGACTGGCCGGCGGCGGTGAGTTTGACGGTGAGGATGTCGTCGGTGGACATCTTGACGGTGGCCGGGACGCTGGGCTCGCCGCTCGTCGTGGCGGTGAGCGTCACAGGATCGTTGACGCCACCCGCGCTCTGGACCGAGATCTCCAACGTCGCCAGGCCGAGCAGGTTGAACGTGATCGGAGCGATGATGTCCGACGCCTGCGTCTGGATGCCGTAGGTCCCGTCACCGTTGGGTACTAGCGAGGTCAGCGACTTAGACAAGAACACGGAAGTGCCGTCGCCGGCGGTGCTGATGAGCGGCGCGCTGTTGACGCCGCTGGATGTCAACGTCGGCAGCCCGGTCAGGATGTTCGCCGCGGTGAGGTTGCCGAGGCCGTAGGAGATGTCGCTCGTCGGGCACGATGCGGTCGGGAAGTTGGCCTGCGCCTGCCCAAGCAGCGACGACGCGTTGGCGATCGGATCGAGGCTGAGCGCCGATTGATTGGTGACGCCGGGGATGTTCGGCGGGGCGAGCGCGATCGCCGGCGCGGGGATCGCCTGCTTCGCGGCGGCGAGCACGGTGTTGGCGAGATTGTTGAGCGTCGCGCCGGTCGTGCCCCCGAGGTTGAGCTGGAGTCCCGCTCCCTCGTCGAATGCCTTCGTCGTGGCCGCCTGCGCAGGCTGGATGACGGTCTGCAGCTCGGACGTCAAGGGCGTGGTCAGGCCGGCGGTGTTGGTGGACGCCGCGGAGAAACCTTGGTCGAGGCTGTTGATGCTCAGCCCGGTGATCGGGCTGAGGTTGCCCCCGGTGATCTGGTCCAGTGAGTTGAGGGCGGTGGTGCCGAGGTGCAGTTCGGTACCGGTGGCGTATCCGCTGAAGTTCGCCTGGCTGAACGGCACCGCGGCGCTCGAGCTCGCCGACGCAGGCGGTATGACGACGGCCGCAGCAACGATGGCCGCAGCGAAGCCGCCAGCGGTCGCCTTGATCAATGGGTTCCTCACGTAAGCCTCCCCAGCTTCGCCCCTGAGGCCGCCCCTTTTCGGACGGCTGACTATGCCTCTTGAGCGCAAAAATGTAGCTGACAGGGCTATACGAGGGCAACGAAA
Organism: Acidimicrobiales bacterium; assembly: GCA_035533095.1. Taxonomy (NCBI): domain Bacteria; kingdom Bacillati; phylum Actinomycetota; class Acidimicrobiia; order Acidimicrobiales; species Acidimicrobiales bacterium. The sequence goes on from DATLUM010000009.1 coordinate 22,524, forward strand.
GCTGAGCTAAACGGGCTATACATTCCGGAAATTCTTCACCTTTACCTAAAGAATTCTCTCGAAACGGACGAAAACGGAAGGCTCGCGACCGGGCCGGTCTTTTTCCCTCTGAACGCCCGCTGCGCCAGACTGGGCCGTAACAGTCACATCACAGGAGTCGCGCATGGCGAGCAAGAGCAACAACAGCTTCGGGGCACGGGCCGAACTCTCCGTCGGCGGGCGCAGCTACGAGATCTTCCGCCTCGACGCGCTGGACCGGGCCGCCAGGCTCCCGTACTCGCTGAAGATCCTCCTCGAAAACATGCTCCGCCACGAAGACGCCCTCACCGTCCACCCGAGGGACGTAGAGGCGCTGGCGAACTGGGACTCCCAGGCCGAGCCCGACACCGAGATCGCCTTCGCGCCCGCCCGGATCCTCATGCAGGACTTCACCGGCGTGCCCGCCGTGGTCGACCTGGCCGCGATGCGCGACGCCATGGTCCAGCTCGGCGGCGACCCGTCGAAGGTCAACCCGCTCATCCCCGCCGAGCTCGTCATCGACCACTCGATCATCGCCGACTACTACGGCACACCCGACGCGTTCAAGCGAAACGCCGAGCTCGAGTTCCACCGCAACGAAGAGCGTTACCGGTTCCTCCGCTGGGGGCAGGGCGCGTTCGACACGCTGAAGGTGGTTCCGCCGAACACCGGCATCTGCCATCAGGTCAACCTCGAGTACCTCGCCCGCGTGGTGTTCTCGACCGACGACGGGCAGGCGTACCCGGACACGCTGCTGGGAACCGACTCGCACACCACGATGATCAACGGCCTCGGCGTTCTTGGCTGGGGTGTCGGCGGCATCGAGGCAGAGGCGGCGATGCTCGGCCAACCGGTGTCGATGCTCATCCCTCGCGTGGTCGGCTTCCAGCTCACCGGCGCCCTTCCCGAGGGGTCCACCGCGACCGACCTCGTGCTGACGGTGACCCAGATACTGCGCAAGCACGGCGTGGTCGGGAAGTTCGTCGAGTTCTACGGAGACGGCGTTTCGGCCGTCCCGCTCGCGAACCGGGCGACGATCGGCAACATGTCGCCGGAGTACGGCTCGACCTGCGCGATCTTCCCGATCGACGCGGAGACGCTGCGCTACATGGAGATGACCGGTCGTTCGCCGGAGCGCATCGCGCTCGTCGAGGCGTACGCGAAGGAGCAGGGCCTCTGGCACGACCCGTCGCACGAGCCGGAATACTCCGAGAAGCTGACCCTGGATCTGTCGACCATTGTGCCCTCGCTCGCCGGGCCGGCGCGGCCGCAGGATCGGGTGCGTCTCGACGAAGCGAAGAGCGGTTATCGGTCGTCCGTCTCGAAAGTTCTGGGAAAAGAGGGCGCCGGCGCGCCACCATCGAACCCGGTTCCGGTCACGCTTTCGGATGGGACGAGCTTCGAGCTGGACCACGGCCGCGTCGTCATCGCGGCGATCACGTCGTGCACGAACACGTCCAACCCTTCCGTGATGATCGCAGCCGGGTTGCTCGCGAAGAAGGCCGTGGAGAAGGGGCTTTCGTCCAAACCGTGGGTGAAGACAACGCTCGCACCCGGGTCGAAAGTCGTCATGGACTACTACCAACGAGCCGGCCTCGTTCCCTACCTCGACAAGCTCGGATTCGACCTGGTCGGCTACGGCTGCACAACCTGCATCGGCAACAGCGGACCGCTGCTTCCGGAGATATCGAAAGCGGTGGCGGACGGAGACCTCGCCGTGGTTTCCGTTCTGTCCGGCAACCGCAACTTCGAAGGACGCATCAGCCCCGACGTGAGGATGAACTACCTCGCGTCCCCTCCGCTGGTCGTCGCGTACGCGCTCGTAGGTTCGATGGACTTCGACCTCGTGCGCGATCCGTTGGGGACCGACCCCGACGGCAAGCCCGTGTACCTGCGCGACATCTGGCCCTCCGCGTCGGAGGTCGCGTCGGTGGTCGAGTCCTCCATCGAGTCGAAGATGTTCAGCGGGTCGTACGAGTCGGTCTTCGAAGGCGACGATCGTTGGCAGAACCTCGACATCCCCTCTGGCGACGCGTACGCGTGGGACTCGACGTCCACCTATGTCCGCCAGCCGCCGTACTTCGAGGGCATGGGCCTCACGCCCGCGCCCCTGTCCGACGTGCACGGCGCGCGCGTGCTCGCGGTGCTCGGCGACAGCATCACCACCGACCACATCTCGCCGGCGGGGAACATCCGCCGCGACGGACCAGCCGGCAGCTGGCTGGTCGACGGGGGAGTGGATCCCTCGGACTTCAACTCCTACGGCTCGCGCCGCGGCAACCACGAGGTGATGATCCGGGGCACGTTCGCCAACATCCGGCTGCGCAACCGCCTAGCCCCCGGTACCGAGGGCGGCGTCACCCGTCTGCTTCCGAGCGGCGAGACCATGTCCATCTACGACGCAGCGAAGCGTTACGAGGCGGACGGGGTTCCGCTGGTGATCCTCGCCGGCAAGGAGTACGGCTCGGGTTCGTCGCGCGACTGGGCGGCGAAGGGGACCGCGCTGCTCGGAGTGCGGGCGGTCCTTGCGGAAAGCTTCGAGCGCATCCACCGTTCGAACCTCGTCGGCATGGGGATCCTGCCGTTGCAGTTCGCCGAGGGGGACAACGTCGAGTCGTTGGGCCTGACCGGCGAGGAGGTGTTCGACGTCACCGGCCTCGAGGGCCTGGCCGACGGTGCACCGCTGCCGCGCCAGCTGTCGGTTTCGGCCGCCGGCAAGCAGTTCGACGTCCGGCTGCGGATCGACACACCCAAGGAGGCCGAGTACTACCGCCACGGCGGCATCCTCCAGTACGTTCTGCGCCAACTACACGGAGCCTGACCGGCCGGCCGGCCCCGACAACTACGGCGCCGGCGGGTGGAGCCCCATCGCCGGGTCGAGGTTCTCCTTGACCACCCACTCGAGCACCTCGAGCGTCGCCTTCGCCGGCGCGCTCGCCCGCCCGCGCCGGCGCAGCACCATGCCGACCTTGCGCCTCGGTAGCCCGGTGATGGTGACCCTGGCGAGCTTCATCACCCCCTCGGTAGCACCGGTTGCGGGCAGGATCGCCGGACCAAGACCCTTGACGGCGAGCGATGCCATCAGCCGCACCCCGTCGAGCTCCGCGCGGGGAATCAGGGTCACGCCGGCGTCGCGGCACGCCTGGTCTATCTCGAGACGGAACGCCGTACCGGGGGCGGGGAGCAGGAGCTCGAACCCGTCGAGATCGTTCAGGTGCACGCTGGGTCCGCTGGCGAGCGGGTGATCTTTCGGCAACACGAGTATCAGGTCCTCGTCGAACAGGGGGTGTTCGACGAGCTCAGGGCTTCCTTGCGGCAGGTTCACTATCGCCGCGTCGAGCGAGCCCGACGCCAGGTGTGGCTCGAGGGTCGCCGAGGTCCCGTCCCCGACGACGAGGCGGACCTTCGGATGTCGTTGCGATGCCGCCTCGAGGAGCAGGGGTGCGAGCCAACGGGCGGTTGTTCCGATCATTCCTATGCGCACGGTGCCCGTCACCTCGTCGCGTAGCGCTGCGACGTCCGACACCGCGGCCTCGATCTCCGACAGAGCCCTGCGACCCCGCTCGACGACCGCCGCGCCTTCCTCGGTGACCAGTCCGCTCTGGCGGTCGACGAGCTGGACTCCGAGCTCGCGCTCGAGGCGGGCCACGTGGCTGGAGACGTTCGACTGGACCGTGTGCAGGGAGGACGCTGCAGCCGAGAAGCTCCCGTGGTCCGCTATCGCTATCAGCGCTTGGAGTTGGCGCAGGTCCATCGCTTACAGAGATAGCACAGCCAGATGAACTCTTGGTGAGAGCGTCCCGATTTGGCCCCATCTGGCGCCGGCGGGGGGTAGCGTCGTCTCGCATGAGGACGGCCGCGATCTTCGACCTCGACCGCACGCTCCTCAGGACCTCCAGCACGCCAGCGATCAATCTCGCCCTGTTCTCCAAGGGGCTGGTAGGACGCTCGTCGGTCCCGGGGCAGGCGCTGTTCATGCGGTTCTACGACGTGTTCGGCGAGACGCTCCCGTCTATGGCGATGGCCAGGGCCGCGGCGCTCGCCGCGCGGGGGTGGTCGGTCGCCGAGGTCGCCGAAGCCGCGGAGGAGGCTGCCGAGAACCTCGAGGGCATGGTGCTGCCGTACGTGCCCGGACTCATCGAGTCGCATCGTTCGGCCGGCCGGGTTCTCGTGCTCGCCACCACGACTCCCTTCCAGTTGATAGAGCCGTTCGCCAAGCGGTTGGGTTTCGACGCCATAGTGGCGACCCGCTACGAGTCGCGACCCGACTCCGATGGAGTCGCCCGCTTCACCGGCAACTTCGACGGCGGGTTCGTATGGGCCGGCGGCAAGCTCAGGGCGGTCAGGAGTTGGGCATCCGCCGAGGGCGTGGACCTGCGCGAGAGCTACGGCTACTCCGACAGCTTCTACGACCTGCCGTTGCTGCTGGCCGTAGGGCACCCGACGGCCGTCAACCCTGACTACCGGCTCCACGCGGCGGCGACCGTCGCCCGCTGGCCGGTGGTCCACCTGGACAGCCCTGCGGGCGTGCCGAAGATCCTGGGGGCGGAGCCGCTCGACGTCGTGCGTACCGCGTTGCAGCAGGTCGCCCTCCCGTTCGCACGCTTCGACATCGCCGGCACCGATCACATACCCGCCCGCGGTGGCGTGATCGTGGCCGCGAACCATCGCAGTTACTTCGACACCGCCGCGTATGCGATGGCCGTCTTCAAGGCTGGCCGCAATCCCAGGGGACTCGCCAAAAAGGAGTTGTTCGACGCTCCGATCATCGGCGAGCTCATGAAAGCGTCCGGCGCGATCTGCGTCGACCGGAAGCGCTCCGGCCGCGAGGCCTACGAGGCGGCGGAGCAGGCGTTGCGAGGCGGCGAGGTCCTGATCGTCGCGCCGCAGGGGACCATCCCGAGAGGGGAGTCGTTCTTCGATCCGGAGCTGAAGGGGAAGACGGGGGTGTCGCGCCTGGCCGCGGCGACGGGAGCCCCGGTCATACCTCTCGGCGTGTGGGGGACCGAGCACGTCTGGCCCCGCTCCGCGAGACTCCCGAACGTCGCCAACATCCTGCGCCCACCGACGGTCAGGGTGAGGGTCGGCCCCCCGGTCACCGGGCTCACCGGCACGGATTTCCGAGCTGACACCCAACGGATCATGGAAGCGATCACCGAGCTGCTCCCGCCTGAGGCAAGGCTCCGCCGGATTCCCACCGAGGACGAGCTGGCTCGCACGTATCCGCCGGGCCGGCGAGGCTCGAAGAGCGGAACCGGGTAGAGACAGACAGGGCCGCCCCGAGGCACCCCGTGACGCCCACGCACCGACCAACGGAGGTCGAGCAACCCATGGCCGACATCGAGACGACCACCGGGATCGAAGCGGAAGAGGAGGCCGCCCACTGGTTGGCCGAACCGCCGCCCCCTCCGCCGGCATCCGACGGAACCGCCGGCGGCGCCGGTGCCGGCGGCGCCGGCTCGCCAGCCGGACGAGACAGCGGCCTCGCCACCCGTTTGCCAATGGCCGGAGCGACGTGGCAGTCGGCAGCCGCGCACCTCCGGGAGGAGTCGCCGTGGATGCTGGCCTCCGCCGGCGTCCTGGTAGCGCTGGCTGCCTACTGGGTGGCTTCGGTGGTCGCCGCGTTCGAGCACGGGCATCACCTCACGGCCCAGGAGCGGGTCTTGCGGATCTTCGCCCCGGGCTCGTTCGTCTGGGTGCTCGGAGCGATCGTGGCGGTGGCCTTGTTCTCGGCGGGCCGCCGTTTCGAGTTGCCGCCGGCGCGGCTCGGCCCGCTACGTGCCCCGCTCGCTATGGCCCTGGTCCTCGCCGGCTCGGCCGCCGTGGCGTCGGCGGCGATGAGCGCTGTGGTCGAGCTCGCCAACTTCGGCCACGGGATCCTGGCGGCGCTGGCCGCGCTGCTCGGTTATCTCGGGACTCTGGTTTTGGCGGCGGCTGCCGCTTGGTGGGCGAACCGCGAGCACCAGGAATCCGCCGGAGCGCGCTGACGGGCCCTGACGGGCCTGCCGGGACCTGACGGGACCCGCCGATCGCCCCGAAAAGCCGGCCCCTGGGCCGCCGGCGGACACAGAACGCAGCCGTTAGGGCTTGCCAGCCGGCAACCCTGTCCCTTTAGGGCGCGTCCCAAGCGGGGCAAGTGGACAGGCAACGCGACCTGGACGGCCCATTTGTGTGGCCGGCGCCGAACTCTGTCCTCTTGAGGAACCGAACCGCACGCCGGGTCCCGCCAGGTCCCGCCAGGTCCCGCCAGGTCCCGCCAGGTTCCCCCGAGCCACCGCCGGCCGGCCAGCCTCGCTGGTCCGGGGCCCGGCCTGACCCTGCACCAGTTCGCCGCCCGCCGTTCGCCGCCCGCCGCCCGCCGCTCGCCGACCTAGTCCGCCGCTCGCCGACCTAGTCCGCCGGCCAGCGCTCGGTGCCCGAGCCCCCGCGCCGGCGCCCGGAGAGCCCCGAGAGCCCCGAGAGCCCCGAGAGCCCCGTCCCACGCCCGCCACCACGCCCCGTCCCACGCCCGCCGTCGCGCCCCGCCCCGCGCCCCAGGGCCCATGTCCGCCGCCACGCCCCCGCCTCGGGGCCGGTGAGAGCCGGCGTGGTGTTCGACGCCGCCCGCCGGCGTGCAGTCCACCAGTCGGTCGTCTGCTCGTCGGCCAGTGCGGCGACGGCACGCTCCAGCCGTTCGGCCAGCGCGCGGGCCTCCGCGGAAGTACCTCTGTCTTCCCGCGCCTGCAAGGGACGACCGAACGTCACGATCGTCCGTCCCGGCCGGATCACGTTTCCGCCCTTCGGGAGGATGTCCCTGGTCCCCGAGACGTAGACCGGCACTACCGGCCGCCCGGTCCGCGCGCCGAGCCACGCCGCTCCGGCGCTGTGCGGCTGTGCCCACCCGTCCGGGCTGCGCCCGCCCTCGGGGAAGATCAGCAGGCTCCAACCCTCGGCGAGCAGCGACGCCACCCGATTGACCGATTCGCGGCTGGCCCGCTGGCGTTCGATCGGGACCGCGTTCAACAAGAAGGCGAACACGGTCGCCTTCACCCGCGTGTCGAAGAAGTAGTCGGCGGCGCCCGCCACGAACATCCGGTGCCGCCACCGTTCGGGGATCACCGACAGGATCAGCGGGGCGTCGACATGGCTGACGTGGTTCGCCGCGAAGATGACCGGTTCGTCGAGATGGGAGATCCGGTCCAGTCCGTCCACGGTCGGCGAGGCGACCGCCTGGACGAGTGGGCGGGACACGAGTTCCTGCACCAGGACTCGAGCGAATCGCGCCGGATAACGACGCGCCCATTCGCTGTCATAGTCCATCCCCAGGTTCTTCTCGACTGGCGGCCGGTCGATTCCCCCCGGCCAGGAAGGCGCGGTGAACGGGAACGCCAGCGACGACGCCCGGGGCAGGCGCACACGCGACCGCAACGCTCTCAGCGACTCGGGTGTGACGGGCAGCCGCCGCAGCGGCTCGACCGATCCGGACAGCCCGCGACCGGCCACACCGCCGCGACCTGCCGCACCGCTGCGCCGGCTTCCCGACGAAGCCATTAGTGGACGTCCGCGAGCATGATCGGCGGGCAGTGCAGGTGGGTGATCGTGGCGTCACGGCCGACCACGTCGCTCGCCATCTCGAGTGCGTCGGTGAGAGTCGACGCCGGCGAGAACCCGAGCCGGCGCACGGAGCGCGGCTCGCCGCCCACGATGATCACACGCCCGAGGTGCTCCAGCGCGTGCGCGCCCCAGTACCACATGTAGAAGGGGTGCACCCCGTGGTAGGCGTGGCTGGTCCTGTAGAGGTGTCGGTACCACTCGTCTGTGGCGTAGCGCTCCTCGTAGTTCTTCTCGATCTCGACCGGATCGGTCGTGTCCGCGAGGACCTCTTCGAAGAAGTCGATGTACGACGGGTGGTGCACCGGGTGGAAGGCCCACGGCGTCGGGTGCGAGAGGATCGCGACACCGCCCTTGCGCACGACGGGTTGCCCCCGGTACAGGTTGAAGAGGTACCCGAGTCCCATGCACGTCACGAGGATCGGGTTCATGATCGAGTTGACGTTGTAAGGGCACAGGTGAGGCAGGCCGAATACCGCGATGTCGGTCTGACCTTCGACGTGCACCAACTGCTGGCGGTACACCATCTCCGTGGTCGCGCGGTGCACTGCTTCGACCTCGCCGGCGTTCACCCCGGTCATCTGATGTGGTGCCTTGATCGACTGGAAGATCGACCGGGCGGCACGGGGCGGAGTCATCGCGAGCGATCTCTCCGTCGCCAGATAGAGCCCCCTGTCCCGGGCCGACCACTCCCACTCTCGCTTTTGCAGGAAGGCCATCTGGGAAGGGAAGGTGTCGTTGTTGAGGGTCGTCTCGATCTGGAACACCTTCACGCCGGCGGCCGCGATCAGCCGGCCCATCCGCCAGTTGGAGGAGTGAAGCTCGGATTTCTCCTGGTCCATAAACGACCGGCTGTGTCGCATCGTCTTCACGTTGTGGTGATGGCGGAGGCTGCGGTAGCTGGCGAGACCAGTCGCCACGCTCTTGTGGCCCCCGTCCATGGCAACCAGGTTGATGTTGACGTAGACGAGCAGGTCGGATTCGGCAGCCCGCCTGTTGATCTCGACGTCCTCGCCGTGGTCGGTCTGGCCGAGGTGCACCATCGCGTCGGGGTCCTCGGCGTCGTGCTGCAACAACAGACCGTGCGGCGCGAAGGCGTCGTAGACGCGGTCGCCGATGGCGTGGCGCAACTCGGCTTCGGTCATGCGCCGGTGAAGCGCGAGCGCGCAGATCAGGACCACGTCGTCGACGCCGGCATGCGCGGCCATGTCGAGCACCGCTTCGATGACGCGCTGCCTGTTGTCGGGGCGGCGCATGGGAGGGAGCGGGAGGGAGATGTCGTCGAAGGCGATCGTCAGCTTCATGCCGGGGAAGAGCAGTGACGGCAGCGGTTGCGAATCGCCGAGGGGGTTCAACAGGGCGTCGCGGATCGCGTCGTCGGGATCTTCGAGCGGCTCGAGAGGCTCGGGCGCGTAGATGACGCGGGAGCGCCCAGCGGGCAGGCGCTCCAGGCGGAAGCCCTCCCCGTGCCAGGTGAGGATCGGCGGGGTGGACCTGTCGACTTCGAGTACGAATCCGGGGCGGGGCATGGGCTTGGGAAACCTATCTTCTCTTCTCGTCACGCATGTCGAACGCGACCTTGACGGCGCCACGCCGTCCGGCGGCGGCTGCGTGCTCGATGGCGTCGCTGTAGCGGTCGAGGGGGTAGGTGGCGGTTACGAGCCGCTCGAGACCCGCCGCGTCGACCAGCTCCATGGAGAGATCGAAGCTGTGGCGCCCGCCGGCGGCAGGCTCGGGCCCGTACGCGTAGGCGCCGACAAGGCGGACTTCGCGCTGCCAGAGCCCTGTGAGGTCTACGTCGACGTGCCCGGGCATGCCGATCATCACAACGGTCCCGCCGGGCGCGACGACCGCCAAGGATTCGGACAAAGACTGCGCGCTTCCGACGCAGTCGAACACGACAGGTGCGCCCGCGGTGAGTTGTCCGTTGTCGAGCAGCCATCCGCCGGTGGACCTCCGTACCGCACGTCTGAGCGCGTCGGGCTCGACGACGGTCGCGGCCCCGAGCTCCGATGCGAGCCGGCGTTGCTCGGGGTGCTTCGCGACCGAGATCAACGACACGATGTCGGGACGCAACCGGCGCACGGCGGCGATGGTCGCCAGGCCGAGAGTTCCGGCACCGATCACCACAGCGGTCGTCTCGTCGCCGGCGGGGGCACTGAGCGCACCGTGTACCGCGCAGGCGACCGGCTCCACCATCACGGCCGCCTGGTCGGACCAGTCAACCGGGACGTCGTGCAGCTGCAACGTGTGGGCGACCATCGCTAGGGACCAGCCCCCGCCCGTGTCGGCGCAGTACCCGCTCTGCAGGCCCGGGCTCAGGTGCCCGGTGGTGAGGCGCTCGCAGTGATTCGTCCGGCCCGCCGCGCACTGGGCGCAGCGGGGCTCTATCGCGCGTATCGCGCAGTGCAGCACCGGTTCGACGACCACCCGCCGGCCGTCCTCCGTGTCGGCGACGATCTCGTGGCCGGGCACGAACGGAAAGCTCACGATCGGCTCGAACCACCGCGACGAACGACCGTCCACCGTCGCCAGATCGCTCCCGCATATCCCAGACAACCGCGGCCGAACCACCTCCCAGCCTGTGCCCGGCAGCTCGGGCGTCTCCGTGTCGACCAGCCGCAGCGGGCCGACACGTCCACCACCGCCTGAGCGCCACTCCGAGACAGCACGAGCGGCGGCGAAACGCGCGACCGAGCGTTCCATCTGCAGCGCTTTCATGCGCGTGGCCCGATGGGCAGGAGCGGTCGCGGGCCTTGCGGAGCCTTCGGCCAATGCTCGACGTGCCAACCGCGCTTGCGGGCGATGGCCGCCAGCTTCGTCTCGGGGTTCACCGCGACGGGATGTCCGGCCGCCTCGAGCATCGGAAGGTCGCTCGCGGAGTCGGCGTACGCGACGCTCTCCTCGAGGTCGAGGCTGTTGGCTTGCGCGTAGTCGGCCATTATCAGCGCCCGCGCCTCGCCGGTCGGCGGGGCTTCGAGAAGCTCACCCGTGAAGCGCCCGTTCCTCCTGCCGAGGCTTGCGCAGACCACCTCGTCGAAGAGAGGCCGGAGCGGTTCGATTACGACGTCGAGCGCACCTGTGATCAGGAGCGTCTTGTGACCGAGCGCGCGGTGCTCGCGCACCCGCCGGATGCCGGCCGGGAAGGACTTCGTGAGGATCAGGTCGCTGAAGAGCTCCCACCCGTCGCGTTGGAGGCGGTCGACTGGGGCGCCCTCGTAGCGTCGGTAGAAGTAGCGGAGGAAATCCCCGCGGTCGGTACGGTCCAGCGCCAGCAGCTTCGGCGCCTCCCGCAGTGTCTTGATCACGAACCGGGCGCGGTCCGCGTCGTCTTGGTGGCGGGTTGCGAGCCACGAGTACGAGTCGACAACGTTGGACGCGATGAGAGTGTTCTCCAGGTCGAACACCGCGAGCTGCCGCTCGGGGGAGAGCACCGCCTTTCGCCCGCGCTCCTCGCGGGTCATGCCGGTCGACCCCTTGCCGGTCTTCGCTCTGGTCGCCGTTCCCTGTTTGGGTGCCTGGCGGACGCGGGCGTGCGCCACGACCGAGGGGAGGTAGACGTCGCGACAGAAGTGCGGCCAGTCGATGACGGCCGGGTCGAAGCAGAACTCCTCGCGGTCGTCAGCGGGCAGGCTTGCGTACAGGTCGAGCAGCCGGTCAACCGAGAAGATCGCCTCGGTCTCGGTGTACGCCCCGTACAGCTCTACATAGGAGAGCGCGCGTTCCGCCTCCTCTCTCCGCTCTTCCAGCCGCGCGCTCAGCTCCGCCTGCCTGCCCCGCAGGGGCAGCGCCTGGAGGGTGCGCTCAGCGCGGTCGAGCACCTGCGTGGCGCGCTCGAGCTGGTGCTGCACCCGCCGGCGGCCGGGAAACGACCACTCGGGCACCATGATGGGCTGGTCCTGGCTGTCGGCGAGCGGGTTCTCGAGGAACCAGGTCCGCACGAGGTCGACCAGTTGGCGGTAGCGCAATGGGTTGCGCGCGCCCGACGCGGAGTGGAACACGTCCGGCTCGTCGAGCGGACCTCTCGCTGCGACCGCCACGATCGAAGCGACGACGAGATCGACGGGGATCACGTCGATGATGCCCTCGGGCACCCCGGGGAACTCCTTGAGCAGTCCCTTCGCGTACGAGATGATCACCGGGTCCGCCATGCGGAACCCCCGGATCCACCCCGGTACCGGTTCGGCGAGCGACGACTCGATGATCGAGGGGCGCACGATGGTCACCGGCAGCGCGCCTCGCGTGTCGAGCAGCGCCCGTTCGCCCAACGACTTCGTGTAGGCGTAGGCGTCTGGCCAGCCGAGACCCTGTGCACGCGCCTTGCCGAACTCGACCATGCGGTCCTTGACCCATTCCTCGCGTAGCCTCTCGGCCTTTCCCGCCAGCAGCGGGCTACCGGCCGCTCCGAGCTCGCCGCGCGCTCGCCTCTTGAAGCTCGCGAGCATCTTGGGGTCGCGGCTTTCGCTGTCCGCGTCGGCCCTCGCCCGCCGTGCTGCATCGACCTCCGGTCTCCACGCGACCTCCGCGGACCAGGGTGTGTCCGGGAGAGTCGCTTCGGGCGCTGGCCCGCGGCGGCTTCCGGCGACGTAAGCGGTCGACACGGCGATGAGGTGGGGAAGCTCACCGCCGCCCGGATGCAGCTCGTTGAGCGTTGAGGCGACGCGCACCGGGCCGAGAAGGTTGATCTCGACGGCGGCGTCGAGAGGGGAGTCGAAGCTCACGGTCGCGGCTGAATGGATCACGGTCTGGCACGAGCGCAGCACGTCACGCCCGGCGTCGTCGAGACCGAGGCCGTCCACTCCGACGTCACCTGCCATCACGTGGACGCGACGTTCCATCTCCGTGTCGAAGCGGTCACCGAGCTCGGAGCGCAGCCGGTCGAAGCAGTTGTTGCGCAGGATCTCGCGCCGCACCCGGTCGGACGCACCCCGACGTCCGGGACGCACGAGCAGCGCCACCTCGCACTCCGGAACTGCGCGAAGAAGCCTCTCGGCCAGGGCGGTGCCCAGGAACCCAGTAGCGCCGGTGATGGCTATCCGCCGGCCGGCGAGGGCCTCACGCAGCATCCTGTGTGTCTACCATCTGGGAGTCTGGCATCCCGGGCTATGGGCTCTCAGCGAGTGCGGTCATCGAGTCTGTGACCGCCGAGACTCCCAGTTGGTGACGCGATGAGTGCCCTTCGGGCTCAGGCGATGCTCCGTTTGGCGCTGAACATCGCCCGGTCCGCCTGGCTCACTACCGCCTCGGGATCGTCGTACGGCCCCGCGAAGCACACCCCGAGGCTCGCCGTGACGTGGAATGTCCCTATATCCGGAATCGTGATCGGCTCGGCGATGGCCTCGCGGATGCGGGCGGCGATGGCGTGGGCTTCCTCTGCGGAGGGGAGATCCTCGCAGAGCACGAGGAACTCGTCTCCGCCCGTGTACGGCCGGGCCGGGGTGTCGGAAGGCCGCACCGCTCCGCGTATGCGGTCGGCGACGACCACGATCGCGCGGTCACCGACGGAATGGTCGTACTCGTCGTTGATCGACTTGAAGCCGTTCAGGTCGAGGAACAGGACCGCGATGTGCCGGCCGCTTCGCACGGCTCGCGCCTGAGCTTGCACCAGGCGGTCGACGAACATCGACCGCAGTGGAAGGCGGGTGAGCGGATCGCGGTTCGCCTGGTCCTTGAGCCGGTCGTACGCGACGCGCAGTTGAGCTTCGCTCTCTGCCAGCGCGCGCTTGCTCTCCACGACGTCCCTCTGGGCGTCCATGCGTTCTGTCTGCGCCGCGCCCAGCACAAGCCCGCACAGGGCGAGGACGGCGATGAAGACCTCCAGGTATTCGACCTTTCCAGGAGAGAGCGACTCGACGTGGGCGGCCACGGTCACCGCGGTCGTGGCGACGGCGACGCCAATCGAGGTTCCGGCGATGCCGCGTCGGAGCGCGAGCCACCCGATGGGTATCAACATCGGGTAATACGTCCGGCCACCCTGCGCGAAGGCAAGGATTGCGAGACCCGTGAAGGCGCCGGCCTGCGCGAGGTACTCGGCCAAGGGAACCAGCCAGCGCGAAGTGCCGGTGCTCGCACGGTCGCTTCGTCCCGTGCGTTCCCGGAGCCACCATCCGCCGAGGATGACGAGCGGAGCCGTGGCGAGAGCGCTGGCGGCGCTCGAGGCGAAGGTCTCGGCGAAGGCGCTCCCGAAGTTGTTGTAGTGCAGGTAGCCCGTCGCTTCAGCGAGCGGCAGGGCGAAGATGACCGCCAATGCCGTTCCGCCGGCGATGCAGACTGCCAATAGGACCGCGTCTGACAACCTGCGCAACGAGGGTCTGATGCGCAACTTGCGCGCAGTCACCGCGGCGAAGCCGTAGCCGGTGATCACCGCCGCAACCACCTCGAGGACCAATGGCCAAGCGGCGCCGCTGTGGCCGAGCGGCGATGCGGTGAGCGCGAGCAGCGCGGCGATGAGGATCGGGGCCGACCGCAGCCCGTACAGGAAGAGGACTCCGAACACGATGCCGAGGGTGGGCGTCCAGATCGACTGGCCCGCGTGGGAGGTGAAGTTTCTGGCGATGGCGGCAGCCGGGACGAGCAGGATCACGAAAAGCGCGAGGTACCACAGTCGCGGCTTCGTCTCTGCCGAGGACGAACGGATCCGCGCGTCGGCGACGACAGTGATCCCGCCACCATCGATCGCTGGTTCACCGCCCGGCCTGGCCGGTGCGGACGCGACGCGCACTTGGTCCCCTTTCGTCATCGGGGTCTTTTGCCCCTCAAGCTCTCCGCAGCTCAACCATACAACGCCGGCAAACCACTGTGGGCGATGGTCTTACCGCTTTGCGCGCTTCGCCTTTGGGGGGGTGTAGCGGCGATTCGGTGTGGGCGCCTTGGGGCGATTCGAGCTGTCGTCTTCATCCTTTTTCGACCGCTTCCGGCGCGCGGATCGCGCGGGAGGTCTTGTGGATCCGCCCGCCTTGGCCTGCGCGATTGCGGCTTTTCGCTGTCGTTGCGTCAAGAGCAGCGCGTACACCAGCGGGAAGACGATCGCTATGACGTGCATCGATTGCACCGAATTGGGTCCACGCGGAAAAGTCACGAAAAATGCCGCGATGACAGCCGCGAATGGTGCAATGAAGCGGTTGCGCGTTCTTAGTATCGGCAGCAAGGCAACCGCCGCGATCAGCCCAATGATCTGGAGTGTCGTTTGGGGGTGGGTTGGAGCGCCGGTTCCGTGGCGGATCAAGAAGTTCGCGATCGCGACCGCGATGAGGATGGCGGCCACGACGTGGCCGTAGAGGAACTCGTTGCCCTGCATGGTGCTCGGCTTCGCCTGTGGCGAGGTGCCCGCCCCGTTGGTCGCCGTGGAGCTGCTGCCGTCGCTCAAGCCTGCTCCTCGCTGCCGCTGTGCCCGTCGCCGGGCTGGCGTTCAACGCCGGGAGGTTTGGTCCGGTGGTCACCGGAGTTGCCCGGCAGCAGCCATGGCCGGACATTGACCACGCTCTGCTTGGGGCGCCCGTATTCGAAGTCCGCTTCGACGGGCAGATCCTGCGGCGGCTCTCCGGAGGTCTCCATGACCACGCTCGGCTCGTCCCTCTTGGGTTCGAAGACCTGTTGCAGCCCGAGGGCGAACCCGGTCAGGATCGCGCCGGTTGCGCTTCGCCGGCGCCAGGCCTCGACCTTGCTGGGAAGAGCCGTGTGCGGTTCGCCGTCCTCCTCGTCGGCGGGGAACTCGTAGAACTCGTCTTCGCCGCCCAACTCGTCCAGCGGGTCCAGCGGCTCCAGCGGCTCCAGCGGGTCCGGCGGGTCCAGCGGGTCGCCGGAGTCGCCGTTGTCTCCGTTGCCGGTACCCGTCTCGTCCACCCCGCCAGGCTACCGCTGCGCCCAGCGCTCCAAAGAAGGTTCGCAGCATCGCCTCACTCGGCCTATCCGCCCTTTTTTTTGCGGGACAGAGCCGTCGTCTGATGACGGATCCGTCCCGCAAAACGGATCCGTCCCGCAAAAAGCGCGGCTGGGCGCGGCCACCCAGTCGAGCGAACCGCTCTACGCCTGGGGCAGCGGCGCCGGCAGGAGGGTGGCGCCGGCGAGGAAACGGTCCACCGCCGCGGCTGCGGAGCGGCCCTCGGCGATCGCCCAGACGATCAGGCTCTGACCTCTGCCGGCGTCGCCGCACACGAACACACCAGGGACGTCGGTCTCGTAAGACGGCGACCGTGCGATGGTCCCCCGTGACGTCGTCGACGCTCCGAACGCTGACGCGAGCGCCGGCTCCGGACCCGCGAATCCGAGCGCCAGCAGCACCAGTTCGCACTCCAGCTCGAACTCGGTGCCCTCGATCGGGTCGAAACGAGGCCGCCCGTCGACCTCCGACATCTCGACCTCGCATGCGCGCAACCCGCGGATCGCCCCCGAGCCGTCGTCGATGAACTCGAGCGTGTTGACCGCGAACACCCTCTCGCCGCCCTCCTCGTGTGCGGACGAGGTGCGGAAGATCAGCGGCCAGGTCGGCCAGGGCGTGGATGGGTCGCGCAGGTCGGGAGGGCGGGGCATGATCTCGAACTGGTGGATCGACTTGGCGCCCTGGCGGTGCGCCGTGCCGAGGCAGTCCGCCCCCGTGTCGCCGCCGCCGATGATCACGACCCGCTTGCCCGTGGCGGTGATCGGAGTGGCGGACGCCGGGTCAGGCGCGTTGACTGCGCGGTTCGCCGGCGGGAGGTATTCCATCGCGTGGTGGACGCCGCGAAGCTCGCGACCGGGGATCTGCAGATCGCGCGGCACGGTGGCTCCGACAGCAATGACGACCGTGTCGTGCAACGACCGGACGTCCGCGGCCGACACACAACCCGGTCCTGTCTCCGGACCTACGGATACGCCGGTCACGAAAGCGGTTCCTTCCGCCTCCATCTGCTCGAGCCGGCGGTCGAGGAACCGCTTCTCCATCTTGAACTCGGGGATCCCGTAGCGAAGCAAGCCGCCTGGGCGGTCGTCGCGCTCGTACACGGTTACTGAGTGGCCGGCCCTCGTGAGCTGCTGCGCGGCGGCCAGACCCGCCGGCCCGGAGCCGATCACCGCCACCCGTTTGCCCGTCTGCTTCTCGGGCACGACCGGCTGGACCCAGCCCTCGTCCCAGGCCCGGTCGATGATGGTCACCTCGACCTGTTTGATCGTCACCGGATCGGAGTTGATCCCCAGCACGCAAGCCGCTTCGCAGGGCGCCGGGCAGAGCCGTCCGGTGAATTCGGGGAAGTTGTTCGTGGCGTGGAGTCTCTCGATGGCCGAGCGCCACTGGTCGCGGTAGACGAGGTCGTTCCAGTCGGGGATGAGGTTGCCGAGCGGGCAGCCGTCGTTGCAGAACGGTATGCCGCAGTCCATGCAGCGGCTCGCCTGGGTCTGCAGGCGCTCCGTCGGGAACGGCTCGTACACCTCCTTCCAGTCGCGCAGACGCACGGGTACGGGCCGCCGCTGGGGGAGTTCCCTTCCCGCTTCGAGGAAACCGGTGGGCTTACCCATGAGCGGCCGCCATCACTGCGTCGTCGACGGGTACTCCCGACTCCCGCGCGGCGCGCATTGCGTCGAGCACCCGCTTGTAGTCGCGGGGCATCACCTTTACGAACTCCGAAGCCGTCCGCGGCCAGCCCGCCAGTACCCGGGCGCCGACGGCCGAGCCGGTTTCGTCCACGTGGCGTCGCAGGACGTCGGCGAGCCACTCGACATCCTCGTCGTCGCAGTCCTCGAGGTCGACCATCTCGCCGTTGACGTTCGCTCCGAACGCACCGCGGGGATCCCACACGAAGGCGACGCCTCCGGACATGCCCGCGCCGAAGTTCCTGCCGGTCGGTCCGAGCACGACCACCCTGCCTCCGGTCATGTACTCGCAGCCGTGGTCGCCGACCCCCTCGACCACCGCGGTCGCTCCCGAGTTGCGTACGCAGAAGCGCTCGCCGACGACACCGCGGATGAACGCCTCGCCGGCAGTCGCGCCGTACAGGATCACGTTGCCGGCGATGATCTGCTCCTCGGCCACGAAGCCTGGCGGCGCTTTCGGCGACGGCCGGACCACCAGGCGCCCGCCCGAGAGGCCCTTGCCCAGGTAGTCGTTGGCGTCGCCTTCCAGTCGCAGGGTGACGCCTCTGGGCACGAACGCCCCGAAGCTCTGGCCCGCCGATCCTGTGAAGGAGAGATCGATCGTTCCGTCAGGGAGGCCAGCGCCGCCGTAGCGGCGCGAGATCTCCGCGCCGAGCAAGGTGCCGGTGGTGCGGTTCACGTTGCGGATCGGCATTTTCAACACGACTGGCCGGGCGTCGTCGAGCGCCGGCCGGCACGCCTCGATCAGCTCGCGGTCGAGGACCCGGTCGAGACCGTGGTCCTGCGAGCTCACGCAGTGGCGGGCGGCATTCGGATCGACCGCCGGCACCTCGAGTATCGGCGACAGGTCCAGGCCGCGAGCCTTCCAGTGGTCGACCGCCTGTTCGATGTCGATCAGCTCCGGGTGCCCGATGACCTCGTCGAGCGAACGGAAGCCCGTCGAGGCGAGGAGTTCCCTCACCTCCTCGGCGATGTATTCGAAGAAGGTCACGACGAACTCGGGGCGGCCGGTGAAGCGCTTGCGCAGCTCCGGGTTCTGGGTCGCAATACCGACGGGGCACGTGTCGAGATGGCAGACGCGCATCATGATGCAACCGCTCACGACCAGCGGAGCGGTTGCGAACCCGTACTCCTCGGCGCCGAGCAGCGCGGCGATCACTACGTCCCGCCCGGTCTTCAGCTGACCGTCCACCTGCACGACGATGCGGTCGCGCAGCTTGTTGAGCATGAGAGTCTGCTGGGTCTCGGCGAGACCGAGTTCCCAGGGAGCGCCGGCGTGCTTGATCGAGGTCAGGGGAGACGCGCCCGTGCCCCCGTCGTGACCGGAGATGAGCACCACGTCGGCGTGCGCCTTCGACACGCCCGCGGCGACGGTACCGACCCCGACCTCGGCGACGAGCTTGACGTGGATGCGGGCGGCGTCGTTGGCGTTCTTCAGGTCGAAGATCAGCTGCGCCAGGTCCTCGATGGAATAGATGTCGTGGTGCGGCGGGGGAGAGATGAGGCCGACGCCTGGCGTCGAGTAACGGGTCCGGGCGATCCACGGGTACACCTTGTGCCCGGGAAGCTGGCCGCCCTCGCCCGGCTTGGCTCCCTGGGCCATCTTGATCTGGATGTCGTCGGAGTTGACCAGGTACTCGCTGGTGACGCCGAAGCGGCCCGACGCCACCTGCTTGATGGCGCTCCTGCGAAGATCCCCGTTCGGGTCGGGCGTGAAGCGGTCGGCGTCCTCGCCGCCCTCGCCGGTGTTCGAGCGTCCTCCGATCCTGTTCATCGCGATGGCGAGCGTCTCGTGGGCTTCGGCAGAGATGGACCCGTAGGACATGGCGCCGGTGTTGAAGCGCGACACGATCGACGAGACGGGCTCGACCTCGTCGATCGGGACGGGGGTCCGGCCCAGCTCCTCGGCCGACTTCACGCGGAACAGCCCGCGCAGAGTCCCGAGATGGGCGGCCTGGTCGTCGACGGCCTTGGTGTACTGCTTGAAGATGTCGTAGCGCTGCGTGCGGGTCGAGTGCTGCAGCTTGTGGACTGTCGTCGGGTTGAACAGGTGGTACTCGCCTTCACGTCGCCACTGGTACTCGCCTCCGACCTCGAGGTCGCGGTGGGCGAGCTCCGTCGGCCGGTCCGGCCACGCCTTGGCGTGCCGCGCGAGAACCTCCCTTGCGATCTCGTCGAGCCCGATCCCGCCGATGCGGCTGACAGTCCCGGTGAAGTAGCGGTCGACGAGCTCACGCGACAGCCCGATCGCTTCGAATACCTGCGCGCCGGTGTAGGAAGCGACGGTGGAGATGCCCATCTTGGACATCACCTTGAGGATGCCCTTGCCGCAGGCACGCACGTAGTTGCGCGCGGCCTGGCGCGGCGTGACGCCGGCCAGCACCCCGTCCCCGATCAGCTCGGTGATCGAGTCGAACGCGAGGTAGGGGTTGATGGCTGCCGCCCCGTAACCCAGGAGGAGGGCCATGTGGTGGATCTCGCGGGCCTCTCCCGTCTCGACGACGAGACCCACGCGGGTGCGTGTCTTTTCCTGGATCAGATGGTGATGCACCGCGCTCACCAGCAGAAGCGCCGGGATCGGCGCGAGCTCGGCCGAACTGTGCCTGTCGGACAGGACGATCACCTTCGCTCCGCCGTCGATCGCCTCGCTCACGCGGGCGCAGATTTCGTCGAGCGCTTCCCTCATCGCCTCCCCCGGTGACTCCGAGCCGACGGGGAACAGGCCGTCGATCGCAAACGACCTCCACCCGGGCTGCGTCCCGTCCTCGTTGATATAGAGCAGCTTCGCGAGCTCCTCATTGGTGAGGATCGGCTGGGGCATCACGATCTGGTTGCAGCTGTCGGGCTCCGGCGCCAGCAGGTTGCGCTCCGGCCCGATCGTGCTGCCGATGGAGGTCACCAACTCCTCGCGGATGGCGTCGAGCGGCGGGTTGGTGACCTGCGCGAACAGTTGCTGGAAGTAGTCGTAGAGGACCCGCGGCCGGTCCGAGAGAACCGCTATGGGCGTGTCGGTGCCCATCGACCCGATCGGCTCGTACCCGGTCTTGGCCATCGGCGCAAGGAGCACCTTGAGCTCCTCCGTCGTGTAGCCGAACAGGCGCTGGTGTGTCACGACCGACGCATGCTGCGGCGTCAGCGTGAAGCGAAGAGCCAGGTCGTCGAAGTGGATCTGCTTCTCGGCGAGCCAGTCGCCGTAGGGGTGCTCTGCTGCGAGCGCCGCCTTGATCTCGTCGTCGGCGACGATCCTCCCCTTGGAGGTGTCGACGAGGAACATCCGCCCCGGTTGCAGCCGGCCCCTCTGCACCACCTTCGACGGCTCGATGTCCAGCACCCCGACTTCTGATGCCATGACCACGAGGCCGTCGTCGGTAACCCAGTAACGGGAGGGGCGAAGCCCGTTGCGGTCCAGCACCGCGCCGATCACGGTGCCGTCGGTGAACGCGATCGACGCCGGCCCGTCCCACGGCTCCATGACCGATGCATGGAATTGGTAGAACGCGCGGCGCGCCGGGCTCATAGTGCGGTGGTTCTCCCACGCTTCGGGGATCATCATCAGCACGGCATGAGGAAGCGACCGGCCGCCGAGGTGCAGCAGCTCCAGCACCTCGTCGAAGCTCGCCGAGTCGCTCGCACCCGACGTGACGATTGGGAACGCCCGCGACAGTTCGCCGGGGAACAGGTCCGACTCGAGGAGCGCCTCACGGGCGCGCATCCAGTTGCGGTTGCCCTGCAGCGTGTTGATCTCGCCGTTGTGCGCGAGGTAGCGGTACGGGTGCGCGAGCGGCCAGCTCGGGAAGGTGTTCGTCGAGAAGCGGGAATGGACCAGCGCGAGGGCGGAGTCGAGGCGCTCGTCCTCCAAGTCGACGAAGAAGGTCTCGACCTGGGGGGCGGTGAGCATCCCCTTGTAGACGATTGTCCGCCCCGACAACGACGGGAAGTAGGTGCCTTCGACCTCGTGCTCGACCCGCTTGCGCAGGATGAACGCCCGTCGTTCGAGGTCGAGTCCCGTCGCACCGCCGGCCGCAGCGACGAACAGCTGCTTCATCGACGGCATCGCTTCCAGCGCGATGGTGCCGAGCGCGCTCGCGTCGATCGGGACGTCCCGCCAGCCGATGATGGTCATCTCCTCGGACGCGGCGACCTTGCCGATTTCTCTCACGGCCCGCTCGGCTTCGGCCGCCTCCGACGGCAGGAACGCGATCCCGGTGGCGTACGCCCCCGCCTCGGGCAGTTCGAAGCCGACCTGCGTCCGGTAGAAGGCGTCGGGAACCTGGATCAGGATGCCGGCGCCGTCACCCGTGTTGCTCTCGGCTCCCGAGGCTCCCCGGTGCTCGAGGTGGCACAGGCTGGCCAGTCCCTTGCGAATGATTTCGTGGCTTCGCCTGCCGTGCATGTCCACGACGAACGCGACGCCGCACGCGTCGTGCTCGAACTCGGGCCGGTAGAGACCTTTGGGGTGCAGGCGACTAGAAGAGGGCGGCAACGCCATCTGCGTCCTTCCGGGGATCGATGTAACTGGTCCTGGCACGAAGGGACGACGCTGGCCCTTGCTGCGGAACTCAAGAATAGGCGATCGCCGCCGGCCCGGCGAGCCACTTTCGGGGCCCGTCTATGATGACGCGTCCTACCGGGCGCTTAGCTCAGCTGGTTAGAGCGCAGCCTTCACACGGCTGAGGTCGGAGGTTCGAGTCCTCTAGCGCCCACCCGCCCCGGTGCAGGTCAGGCCCCATATCGGCCCCGGGCCGGGAACGGTCAAGCTCCGGGTCGTGCGCGATCCGTGCGCGAAGGACCGAAAAACGCGCCGACCTTCTCGGCTGCCAGCCGGTCCGCCTCGACGGTCGCCCGGGCGTAGATCCCGAGCGTCACCTGAGGCGACGAATGGCCCAGCCGGGTCTGAGCGGTCTTGATGTCGACGCCCTGGGCGACAAGTGCCGTGGCAGCCATCGAGCGCAGGTCGTGGAACTTCAACCCGACCAACCCCGCCTTCTTGGTCGCCCTGGCCCACATGCGCCGGCGCCAGTTCGTGTAATCGAGCGGTCCGCCGTCTCGGTCCACGAACACCAGGGACTCGCTGTCCGCCGCGGTCAACCCACGACGGGCGATCACCGCCGCGAGATCCTCGGCGAGCCATGTCGGTACTGCCAGTGACCGGCGCCCGGCTGTCGACTTCGGAGGCCCGAGCCGCCCGTCGCGACGCAGTTGGGCTGTCACCTTCACAACACCGGCCGGGAGGACAACGGTACCGACCGTCAGGCCAGCCACCTCAGCCCACCTGAGCCCGCCGACAGCCCCGAGCCACATGAACGCCGCCTGGTCGGGCCCCAACGTCTCTGCGAGCCGCTGAAGCTGCTCTACGGCCAGGACGGGACGGTCGACCAGTTCGACCTTCGGCAGACGGATCGCCCGGCAAGGGGTCCGGGTGATGATGTCAGACGCCTCAGCCCAGGAGAACGCCGCGCGGATGGCCGAATACTGGCGTCCGACCGTCGAGGCCGCCTTGGTCTCTGCCCACGTGTCGACTAGAGCCTGAATGTCCTCGCGGCCGATCGTCGCCACGGCTCGCGCCGTCAAGGCATCGGGTAGGTGGTTCTCGATGATCGAGCGATCCCGCTCGAGGCTCGATGACCGCTTCGACGGGTTCGACGCCAACCACCGCTCGAGCATCGCGGCCAGGGTGACCTTTCCGGCACGCGGATCGACCCACCCGCCGCGGCGAATGTCGGTCTCGATGCTCGCGAGCCACGCCGTAGCGTCAGCCTTGGCACCGAAGGTCATCGAGCCGGTATGGCGCTCGCCCTTGTGAAAGTAGGTCGCCTGCCAACGGCCGCTCGGGAGTTTCCTGACAGATCCGAAGTCTCTGCGCCCCATTTCAGTCCTCCTCTGTTATGAAGCCGCGCTTGCGGGCCTCAGCGATCCAGCGGGTCGCGTTCCGGTGTGACGTGAAAAGCTGCTCGTGTACCGCCCTGGTCGGGGCGCCGTAGCGGTTCGCCATGTAGATCGCCGCTGTCTGGCGCAGCAGGGAGTCCGTGATCGGCCGGCGCCGGTAAGGTCCGACCGCGCCGTCCTTGGCGGCTTGCTCCTCCTCGAAGGTCAAGGTCCGTTCCGATGGTCCCGGCGGATGGTCGCTGAGGTGACGGAGACGCATGGCCGCCGCCATGCCGGCGTGGGCGATGATCCGCTCGAAGATCTGCTGCCAGCGTGCCTGCCGCAACCGTGGGGCAAGGATGGCGCCGGCCTCGTCGTCGGGAATCACTGTCAACCGCAGAACGCGGGGAAGTTCGTCGCGGACCCCGACGATTACTTCTAGATGTAGCCCGTCCTCGCCGTAGAGCGCCGTGGCTCGTTTCGGGAAGTGACCACCCGGGAGTGCGACGATCTCGCCGACATCGGGGAGATCGATGAAGTAACGATCGCTCGTATCTGGAGGCATGCCGACAGTATAGACACAGACGAGCGACAATGGCGAACCATTAGCGTCCGCAAGTGTCCAGGACTGGCTAGGGTAAGGATATGGCTTCCTCGACTGCACTCCCCAACGCGACCGGCCGGCGCTACAAGTCCTTCGCCCAAGCGGTCGCGGACAACGACTGGCTGACTGACCGGTGGTTGCGCCGCGCCGTGCAAGAGCGCCGGATTCCCTTCTTCAAGGTCGACGGCAAGCTCGTTTTCGACCAGAGCGAACTCGACGGGTACGTCGAGGCCCACCGCGTGGATGCCCGGCGATGATCGGCCCCCACAACCTGCCCACGAGTGCCGCCGGCCGGCGAAGAGAAGAACCTTGCCCCACACCACGGCGACCCGAGCCACCGGGGAGTGAAAAGGCTGCCCGCGAAAGGCGGGACCTGAGCCCGGAGGAAGAGGTCGTCGCCGAAGCTGAGCTTGCTCTCCTGAGCTATGAGGACCTGGTCCTCAACCTGGTCAACGCGTGGCGGCAAGACCGAATCGACCACCAGAAGTTCCTCGCTGCGATGCGCGCGGTCCTCGACGAGATGGATGGCATATGACCCCGGACAGAGAACAACCCCGGGCGAGAACCGGGGTCGTTCACAGATCAGCGGGTCGGCGGATCGAGGACCAATCTACCACGACCGAACGACTGTTCGGCCGCATTGAGTGGGCCGCGCGGTGGCGTCAAGCGCACCCTTCCGGCCCGCACGCTCCTTTGATCGTCGCCGAGCACGTGTGGCATCGGGCACTCGCTGAGGCGAGCATCTGATGGCGCCGCCGCCGCATGACCTCGAAGCCGAGCGGGCCGTGCTCGGCGCGATGATGCTGTCGCGCGACGCCGTGGCGTCCGCGATGGCGCTGTGCGAGCGGGGCGACTTCTACAAACCGGACCACGGAAACATCTTCGAGACGATCACCCGTCTGCATGGTCGGGGTGATCCGGTGGAGGCGAGGATCGTCTCACACGAACTTGTGCGGGCTGGCGTCCCGGTCCCGCCGGCCGATCTCAACGAACTGGTAGCGGACGCTCCTCCCACGTCGACCACCGCGAAGTTCGCCGGGATCGTCGCGGGGGTCGCTGCGCGACGCCGAGCCGACGCGATCGGATTCGACCTTCGACAAGCCGCCGCCGATGGCGATATCGACGCAGCGATGCTCGACGCGATAGCGCAACTCGACGGGCTGCGCCGCACCGTCGCGGGTATCACGATTCCGCCGACCTTACGAGAGTTTCTGGCAGAGGATCTCACGCGACGCGGCTACCTGATCCCCGACCTGCTCGAGCCGGGAGACCGGGTGATCTTCACCGGCCCGGAGGGCGGCGGAAAGTCGACCCTGCTCCGGCAGATAGCGGTCCTCTGCGCCGGCGGCATCCACCCGTTCACGTTCGAGGCGATGGACCCGATCAGAACCCTGACGGTCGACGCGGAGAACCCGAAGGCCCTGGGTCAGCGCAAGCTCGCCGAGATCCGCGCGTGCATGGCCGGTGACAGCCCGGCCGACGAGAATCTGCTCGTCGAGTTCACGTCCGATATCGACCTGCTCGACGCCAAGTCCGCCGCACGCTTCGAGGCCCTCGTCGACGCAGCGGAGCCGCAACTGCTGGTGCTAGGACCGTCGTACAAGTTGAGCGGTGGCGATCCGAACGAGGAGGCAACCGCGCGGTCCGTCGTTGCCGTCCTGGACCGGCTACGTGCCCGCCACGGCTGCGCTGTCGTGCTCGAGTCGCACACCCCCCACGGGACCGAGGAACGACCCTACGGGGCAAGCCTGTGGCGTAGGTGGCCGGAGTTCGGACTCTTCCTCGCACCAACCGGTGCGTTGCGTCACTGGCGCGGACAGCGCGACGAACGCGACTGGCCTACAGCGCTACAACGCGGAGGCGAGTTTCCGTGGACACCGACCGAGATCCACCGCGACACAACACCGTGGAACGGGCCGACGCATTGCGCGGACGCCATCCTCGAACTGCTCAACGAGACACCGGGTGCCGAATGTTCGGTCAACACACTCACGGACAGTCTCAAGGCGCGCGGCCAGTCCTATCGCAAGAACACCGTCTCCGTTGCCGCCGAGACACTCGTCAACGCCGGTCGGATTCGAGTCCGGAGCGGACCTCGTAACAGTCGCATGTACCGAGCCGAAGGGACCGATAATGACCAAGTCTTCTGACCGGTTCCCACTGGTTCCCACCGGTTCCGCACCACTGGGCACCACTACTGGTTCCCACCGGTTCCCACCACCCTTACAGGGTGGGACCGGAACCAGTGCCGGGATCCAGTCGCAGACCTGCTCGAAGTGCGGGTCGACCCGAGTCCTCCGCGGCCCGTTCCATGACCGCAACTCCATGCGCTGCGCGAACTGCGGTGAGACATGGCGAGGTGATGCCACGTGACCCGACGCGACAGATTCGGTGAAGTCATCGAAGACGACGACAACACCGAGACCAGAACCGAGACCGCACTTCGCTGGATCGCAGCGATACGCAGACAACTACGAGGCGAACCGATGACCACGACCGCACAACGAGAAGCGAGCGACTGATGGGACGCTCACACTCCCACCGCCCAGCAGGAACAACCCGCCGACCGGACATTCCCCACAGAAAGAGGGCGGCGAAAATGATGGGGGTTCGCTGGCCATCACATTGTCCGTGTTGTGCGTCACGCCGCATCCTCACCTACCAAGCCGATGGCTCATGGTGGTGCTGCGCCTGCTCTGCCGACTCGTTCGACGACCCACCCACGACCGTAGGGGGGGACGGCACCGCGACGGGCACGGCAACCGCTCCTGACTGCCAAATCCGTCGTTTCTCTCTCCCCACGATTTCGAAGTCCCGGGACAGCCGGAAGTGTCCCGCGAGCAGGAGGTTTCCGACGTGAAGCGTGACATGTGGGACAAACTCTGTCGAATCTGTTCAATCCCGGCTCCTGCCGACCGTGGGCGGCTCCGGTGACCGGGGGGTGGGCCTCGCGACGGGCTGGGGCGCCGTCTTTGACCGGTCAACCGTCAGCAAAAAGGTTGTGTACGGGTCTGGGGATTCTCGTACGGGTCTGGAGGGGGTCATCTGGGCCCGACCTCTGGCCTCACCAGCAGGGGCGCCGGCGTGTCAGTTAGCGCATCGCTGATCACCAGGGACGAGGAGGTGCTGCTGCCAGCCTGCCTGGCGTCTCTGAAGCCCTTGGTGGACGAGATCGTCGTCTACGACACCGGCTCGACCGATGCGACCATCTCGATCGCCCGGGCCGCCGGCGCAACCGTCATCGCTGGCTTTTGGAATAACGACTTCGCCCGGGCCCGCAACGCTGCCCTCGACGCCTGCCCTACCGATTGGGTCCTCTCGCTGAGCGCCGACGACACAGTCCACGGACACCCACAAGCCCTCAGGGACGCCGTGGAGCGCACCAGTCAATCGGTGCTCGCCCTGCCCCTCAAGCGGGTCGACGGGCCGCCCATTCCGAGCGCGACCCTGCTCCGAAAGAGCGTGTACAGGTGGTCCGGGGCGGTTCACGAGGTGCCGTGGCCGATCGTTGGGGCACCGATCGAACCGCCCGCGATGGTCTCGCAGGTCTTCGTCCGCAAACATCGCACATCGCGCGACGTCGCCAGCCAAGAACGGAACCTGGCGATCGCGGCCAGCGCGGTTGCCCGCGGCGATGTAAGCCCGTTTCCCGGGTGGCCGCACCTCGCCGCGGCGGTCTCGGCCGCCACCCTCGGCCATGTCGAAGATGCTGAGGGTTGGCTCGAAGCGGCCGGGCGCCTCAGTGATCAGTGGGACGCGCGGGCACGGGTATTCGCCAAGGTCGCATCGGACTTCGCCCGCGCCGAGATAGCGAACCGCAGGTGAGCCACCACCCCCGAACACACGTTCGATTACACTCGAGCCCAGGAGTCCGCCGCCCGGCCCCTGGTTTGTCGAAGCAACTTTCCAACTACCGCCCGCGGCGTCTCGCAAACGCCGGAAGCACGGACCGCACCCCGAAGGTGCGACGACGGGGCGACCGTCACCCCACCTGAGGAGATCAGGACGATGGCATCACCGAAATGGAATCAACTACACGCCCGACAGCAGTCGCTCTTAGGCCGCATAGCAGCCTTTCAGGCATACAAGCGGTCGCATGGCGAGTGTGATGAGAAGGCCCTCCGCCAGCACCAGCAGGAGGCAACGCGTATTAGCAACGAGATGGACGCGGAGTCCCGGGCGTGGGAGAAGGCGCACCCTAACCCCCGCCGGTCCGTCACCCGCAACCGCACCGTTCCCGCGGCTGCATCGGCACCTGCACCGGCACCATCCGCACCGGCACCGGTGCGCAGGATGACCCGCCCGGAGTTTCTCGACCGAGCCTCCGGCATCCTCACCGAGGACACGTCCCGCCTGTCATATGGCACGGCGAGAGATCTCGCGCTGATGGACATTGAGAAGAGGGACCTTTCGCCCGCGGCCGCCGACAGGCTCGACGCGCTCGTCCGCAACAGAGACCAGCTCCTCGACGGCAAGCTCGCCGCCAGGTGGATTCTGATAACCGGCTCGCCCGGTTACTTCCAGGCGTGGCGGTCGCTGATGACCGACGTCGTACCTGCGTTCGGTCCGCCGGCGGTCGCCGCGCTTACCGACTACAGAGATTTTCAGGCCTCGCTCGCCCACCGGTCCCGCCAGGACGCGGCCGCAAGGTTCGCCGCCGGAGAACTTCGAGCGATGAGCGAGACCGACGCGGACGGCGGCTACGCGGTGCCGTACTTCCTCGATCCGACGATAATCCCGACCTCGGGCCTCGCCACCTCACAGATCCTGAGCCTGGCGAAGGTCGTCACGACCACCACTAATGCACGGCGCGGTGTGACGGCGGGTTCGACCGGGTTCACGACCAAAGCGGAAGGTGCTGCGGCCGACGAGGACGACCCGACGTTCGCCGCTCCCGGCGCGGACACCATCCCGATCTGGCTGGGGTCCGACTGGTTGCCGTTCTCGGTTGAGTTCGGCATGGATCAGCCGGATTGGGCGACCCACGCCGCGGCAATGTTCGCCGACTCCTACGCCGAGTTCGTGTCGAACCGGGCGGCGGTCGGTTCCGGCTCGAGCGACCCGACCGGAGTCTTTACGCGCATGGCGGGCACGACCACCTCGCCGGCTCATGTCACCGTGACGACCTCCGGCACGTTGGGGGCTGTCGACCTCAGGGCCGCATGGTCGGCGTTGCCGGAGCGATACCGCGTCGACCCGTCGTGCGCGTGGGTGATGAGCCCCAGCGTCGAAGATCGGGTCAGCGCCTTGTCTGCACCTAGCGAGACGGCAGGGCTTGGCCCGCAGGACTTCACCGTCGACCCCAACAGCGGGCAGCGGCGACTGTTCGGAAGGCCGATCTTGTCGGTTTCGGATGCGCCGGCGCTCACCTCGACGACCGGCAACGCGAACTACTGCGTGGTCGGCTCGATGAAGAGGTTCGTCATCGCGAACAGGCTCGGCGGGTTCCAGGTCGAACTCGTTCCGAACGTGCCGGACTTCAGCAACGGCGGCCGCCCCAGCGGTAACCGGGGATTCCTTGCTACCGCGCGCATCGGTTGCGACGTTGTCAACACCGACGCCTTCAGGCTGCTCTCGAACAGCTAGCTGAGAAGGTCACGGTTTGCCGGTGTCGCCTTCTTGGCTGCCAGCGGGCGCAGGCGCCGAAGGGGCGCACCGGCAATCACGGCGTCGGGTCGTGCACGGGCTCAGGCATGGCCCCGTGCGACCTTGGCGCCCCGGTCGGGCCGCGTAGCCGTGTCTCCTTGTCGCGGCTGCGCGCGCCCGACCAAACCTCTTCTTGAAAGGAGATATTGATGGGCGACTTTGTTGGTGACCAGTCGGGTGCGGCAGGTAGGTCCCGTGTCGGCGGGGAGAAGCTCCCGGATTGGTGGGCGCGCCTGTCCCGTCTGAATCCGGCGTTGTCGCCGGATCTGGTGGCGTCGATTCTCGCCGCGGGTGACGGTCCGCCGCCCAACCCTGTTGTCGCGACGCCGGTCCTGCAGTTTCTGGTCGGGTTTTCCAACGGTGCGTTCGATGACCCCGCGGACATCACGACCGTGGCTTCTCCTGCCGGGACGTTGGGCGCGGCGAACGAGTGGACCGACATCACCCCGTGGGTGATGCGCTATTCGATGCGACGCGGCCGTCAGCACGAGCTTTCGCAGTTCGAGGCCGGCACCATCGAACTCGACCTGAACGACGAGGACGGCCGGTTCAACCCGCAACGCACCTCGGGCCCGTACTACGGCCTGCTCAAGATCCGCAAACCGGTGCAGGTCCGCGCTACGTGGGACGGGGTGACCTACAACCGGTTCACCGGGCACGTGAACGCGTGGCCTACGGTGTGGCCGGACACCGTGACGGCGTTCGCGCAGTTGCACGCCACCGACGCGCAGCGGGTCCTGCAGGGCGCGAAGATCACGACCACCGGCTACCCGGTGCAGGTAGTCGCCGATGGCGCGTCGTCGTACTGGCGTTTCGGTGACCCCATCGGGTCCACCCAAG
>DATLUM010000010.1 GCA_035533095.1 Acidimicrobiales bacterium
GGCCAGCCGCGACCTCAAGCGGGCCGAGATCGCGGGCCTGCTGGTGTCGCAGAAGCATCCCCAGCTTGGCGTGACCTACCGGGCGGGCAGCTTCCTCATGCAGGCGGTCGCCTACGGCCTGGGCCTGAACTTCGGCGAGGCGGAGGCGGTGAGCGCCGACTCGATCGTGAACAAGGTTCTGGCCAGCATGCGGGTAACCCGCTAACCGGTCAGCCTCGTACCGCCCGGCGCCGGGGCGAAGTCCTTGCTGAAGTCGAGGGTCAACGGCGTGGGCGGCGTGCTCGTGACCTGGTTGATGGAGATCGAGTAGGCGACGATCCCGCCCATGTATCCGTAGAACCCGGCATAGCCCTGGATGTTGAAGGCGACACCGGGCGAGTAGGTCATTCCGATCGCCGCGCTGTTCACCTCGCCGTCCCACACGTTGGCGCGAGTCGCGGTGTTCGTGCACGAGGTCGTCGAGGGCGGCACGTAGTTAAGCAGCCAGTCGTACTGGTAGCCACTGAAGACATAGGCGTCTCCGCCGGTGCCGGAGCTGAAGCCGGGAGCCGTGTTCCCGAGGTTGAAACAGTCCCCATTGGTCGCGTACATCTCGACGCCTCCGGGCGTGATGGAGGCAGGACAGATCGCGTTCGCCCCGGCGCCGGTTGCGCATTGGTTCTCGTTGGCTCGATCACCGGTGCCAGCCGTGGCTCCCCGCGCCGGACCCTGGTTAGGAAGCGTGGAACTGCCCTTCCAGGGGGAGGTCTCCGAACTAGGCGGGTACGCTTTGGCGGTGTCGGCGGGGGCGTTGACGTCGGGTGCCCAGAGAGGGTTGGGGCTGTTGGTCAGGGTGTCGCTGTTCCAGCTCTCGGTGGACGATCCGAGCGGCACCGTTTCAGTGGTCAAGTTCGGGATGCTGTCCACAGCGACCAGGCCGAACGGGCCGGCGCAGGTGCTGCTGCCGCCCGCCGTCGGAGGCGGCGCGGCATAGACGTTGTAGCCGCCGAAGCCGGCGAGGCTGTGGGCTGCGCCGGGAACGTTGTCAACGGTCACCCCGAGGGTCTTGTCGGAACCTGAGACGGCCAGCTGGTGGCACATCGACGGAGCGCTCTCGCGGAGGTATGTCACCGAGCCGATCGTCTCGCTGCGAAGCGATGTGACCACCACCGACCAGGTGCCATCCTCGATGCCCTTCCCCGAGGAAGTGCCCGAACTGAGAGAGATGGAGCAGCCTGTGAACGTGGTCAGGCTGCAGGTGCCGCTGGCCGGGCCGCCGCAGGCCGCCGCGTTGTCGTCCCAGAACTGATGGGGGGACCGCGTGGTGTTGTCGTTATAGACCGGCTCATCGGGCGGCTTCAGCTCATTGCTGATCAGACCCTTGTTGACGGTCAGTCCAGCCTGCCACTGGTAGACGCCGGCGTCGAGGAAGTAGCAGGTCGCGCCTGCCGAGCCAAAGTTGGGATCGGTCGCGTAGCTGCCCGGAGACAGCACGACGTTCGAGGGGGAGAAGACCACCGAGGCAGGCGTGGTGGGGGCGTTGAAGCCCGGGTCAGCGAAGTGGTTCCCGGTGCTGAGAAGGCGTCCCGGGATGTTGTTGGAGGCCGTGCAGACGCCGCCCACGGGCGCGGCCCCGCCGGGCCAGCAGTAATAGCTCAGGTGGTGGTTGGGATCGGTGGGCGCCGCGCAGCGCGTGAGCACGTTGCCCGCCACCTGCGCGTAGGACGCCGAACCGATATTGACGGTCCCGTCGGCAACCACATCGCCGATGACCGTCACGCCAGGGCTCGGCGTGTTGCTCACGTTGACCGAATTCCCGGCCGTTCCGAAGCAGCCGCTCGAGCTCAGGCCTGCCAGCGCCGGCGTCAGCGCCTGGTCCGAGGCCGTGGCCGCCCCGGTCGCCCTGACCGTGATCGTCGGCGCCTGGCCGAGCACCTGCATGAGGCTCAGATCGACGGTGGTCTGGCCGGAGAGGGTGAAAGTCTGTCCGGCGGGTCCGTCGTCCTCTGCCGAGATCGTTAGCTGGTAGCTGGTGGTTCCATAGGTGCAGGTCATGGAAAGCGCGGTTCCCGGCGCGCCGGGCGTAGGTGCGACCGAGCCCGGGCTGCACGAACGGCTCGTGTAGACCCGGTTGTCGGTTGAGAACTCAGCCCCGGCAGTCGACTCCGCGCTCGACCAGCCGCCCGGGTTGTTCTGGTAGTACTCGGCGGCGGCCAGCGCGGCGTTGTCGACGGCGTCCTGCAGGATCTGGCGGCTGTCGAAGGCGCGGGCGCTGTCGATCGCAAGGGCGACGAAGCCCACCAGCACCGCCATCATCAGCGCGATGAGGACGATCGCCTGGCCGCGTTGACCCCGCCGGGAGCTCATCAGTACTCCGTCCTGGCCAGCACTTGGAGCCTGAACACCACGTGGTTGCCGATCACATTGCTCACCAGCGGCGTGACGGGGACGAAGTTGTAGACGACGGTCACCTGCAGCATCTCCTGGCCCACCGCCGGGTTGACGGCGCTGCAGGAGCCCGAGGCCGCCGGGGTGTCTCCGCCGGCCGCGTTGGGCGAGGGGGTCGCCTCCGGCGCTCCGCCGGCAACCACGCCTGGCTCGGTGGTGTAAACCCAGGCGACCCCCGGCGAGGGCACGGTGACCGGGATCGGCCCATTGGGACAGGTCGGCACCTGGATCGTCGCTCCGGGAAAGTGGACGCTCGCGGTGCAGGTGACCCCGGTGTTGGTCGGCAGCAGGGAGGTCGTCCCGACCGGTGTGCAGTTGGTCGTGTCGTTGACGGGGATTCCGTAACGGGTCGCCGCGTGGGCGGCCTCGCGGGCCGCGTTGCCGGCGGCGACATAGAAATAGAGCGCGCGCCCGAAGTCGATGATCCCGAAGGTCAAAAGCAGCAGCACCGGAGCCACCAGGGCGAACTCGGTCATGGCCTGCGAGCGCTGACCGCGGTATCGATGGCTCATGCGCCCTGGATCCGGGAGTGCAGGCTGGTCGCCAGGCCGAGGTTGCCGCCGAGTGGGGTCGGTATCGCCGCCGTCATCGGCGCGTACGCCATCACTACCACGACGTTGAGATCCTTGCCGGCCAAGCCGGTCGCCGCTGTGGTCGGGTAATCCGTACCGACCGAGCCCAGGTCGTCGTAACAGATGTAGAGCCAGGGTTGATTGCCGACCGGTGGGAACGAGGCGTTGCCGTACGGTGGGTTGTACTGGGTGTTGCCAAGGCCGGTTGGACAGATCCCGGCGCTTTTGAGCACCGAGGCCGGGAGGCCGCCGGCGAGCAGCTGGCTGTCGACCACCGACTTGATGTCGGCGTCGTCGAGGTGGGGATTGGAGTCGGTCCCCGCGTCGAAGATCGACCCGTAACGCGAGCCCTCGCGGACGGCTGACTGGAGGACGTCCGCGTAGTGGATGGCCCGGGTTAGGTCGACCAGGCCGCCGAAGAGCAGGACCAGGACCACCGAGGAGATGGCGAACTCGGCCAGCGACTGGCCGCGCTGACCTCGGCGCGGGCGCGGGGCGTGCACTAGAATCTCCGCCGGGCGGGAGGCCGCTCGAGGGAGACAGTCTTGGTCAACATGCAGGAAGCGATCACCACGGCCCGGCGGCGGCGGCCGTTCACCATCCTGGGCATGGTCCTCGCGCTGATCACCCTCGGGGCCTTTCTCTTCGTCGCCACCCGCGGGAGCGGCAGCGCAACTCCGAACTTCGTCCCCGGCAACAACAACACGGGCAATCTCTCGGAGGTGGTGGCCAAGGTCGACATCCCCGCCCGGGCGACCATCACGTCCGACATGCTGACCGTGTCGAAGGTGACCGCCGCCGCGCCGCAATCGTTCGCCCGCGTCTCCGATGTCGCAGGCAAGACGCAGCACTTCCCGTTGATCGACATCAAGCAGGGCCAGCCGGTGCTGGCCAACGAACTGGTGACCTCCTTGACGTCTCCGTCGGGGATTGCTCAGGGATTCCTCGACATACCTCAGGGCTTTGTCGCCATGACGATTCCCACCAGCGAGGAGACGGGGGTCGCCGGCTACATACAGCCGGGCGATTATATCGGCATCATCGCGGTGGTCGACAAGGCCGGGGTGACGACGTCGAAGACCGTCTTCAACAACGTTCACGTGATCCGCGTGGGCACCGCGACAACCACGATCGCGCCAGGTCGAACCGGCCCCACCGCGACCGTCAGCTCGGGGACCGGCTCCAGTCTCACGGTGGTGATGAACGAGTGCGACGCCGAGTACATGACCTGGTTCCTCGCGGCGGCGACCCTGCGCTACA
>DATLUM010000011.1 GCA_035533095.1 Acidimicrobiales bacterium
GCGGGAGGCGGGGTCGTGGGCCAGTCGATAGCGCAGGACCTGGTGGCGAACGGCCACGAAGTCCTGATCGTCGAGCAGGACACCGCGCTGGTCGCGCGCCAGCGGGAGGAGACGGGCATCCGCTGGTATGCCGGCGACGCCTGCGAGGTGAGCACCTTGCAGCGGTCGGGTTGGGGTGATGCAGAGGTGGTCGTGGCGGCTACTGGGGACGACGAGGACAACCTGGTGGTGTCGTTGTTGTCCAAGCAGGAGTTCGCGGTGCCGCGGGTGATCGCGCGCGTCAACCACCCTAAGAACCGGTGGATGTTCAACGAGACCTGGGGGATCGATGTGTCGGTCTCGACCCCCCACCTCATGACCGCCTTGGTCGAGGAAGCGGTGTCGGTGGGAACACTCGTCAGGTTGTTGCACTTCGCCGAGGGCAAGGCGGGCCTGGTGGAGGTGACGCTCGCGGAGGGCAGCCCCGCGCTGAATCGCCAGCTTTCGGAGCTCGGCATGCCGCGCGACGCGAGCATCGTGGCGGTCGTGCGCGACAGGCGCGTGGTCGTGCCGCGCGGCGACACCGTGCTCCTCGCCGGCGACGAGGTGATCGTGCTCGTGACATCGGAGTCCGAGGACTCGGTCCGGCGAATCCTCGTCGGTTAGAGACAGCTTCCAGGGTCCGGTGTCCGGGCTGCTCGAGTGCGTCGTCAACATCAGTGAGGGCCGGGACGGACGGTTGCTCTCGGGCTTCGCGGAGTCGTGCGGGCCGCTGCTGCTGGACCTGCACACAGACGGTGACCACAACCGTTCCGTATTCACTGTCTGCGGGCCCGGCGATGACGTCTTCGGCGCGGTCTGTTCCCTGTCCCGGGACGTGGTCGCGTCGCTGGACATCGCTCGGCACTCGGGCGCACACCCTCGCATTGGGATGCTCGACGTGGTGCCGTGGGTGTCGCTCTCGCGCGCGTCCGAAGGCGATGGCTGGGTCGCGGATGGTCCGCCGGCGCCGGCGGTCGAAGCCCGCGACAGGTTCGCCGTTTGGGCCGGCGCCGAACTGGGGTTGCCGTGTTTTTTCTACGGGATCGGCGGCCACCCGACACTGCCAGAGGTTCGCCGGCGCGCGTGGGTGGATCTCGCGCCGGCAGCGGGTCCCAAAGCGCCACATGCCCGCGCGGGAGCGTGCGCCACCGGTGCCCGGCCGGTTCTGGTCGCCTACAACTTGTGGCTGGCTGAGCCGGATCTGGCGTCGGCGGTCGTCGTCGCCCGCGATCTGCGAGCCGCGTTCGAAGGCCGGATCAGGACTCTCGCGCTCGAGGTGGGACGGTCGGTGCAGGTTTCGTGCAACCTCATCGATCCCTGGATCGCCGGTCCCGGCGCTGCCTTCGATTTCGTCGCCAGTCGCACCGGTGTGCAGCGCTGCGAGCTAGTGGGCCTCGTGCCAGCCGCTGTGTTGAGCGCCGAACCGCGCCATCGCTGGGCCGAACTTGGACTCGACCCATCAGCGACGATCGAGGCCCGCCTTGAGCGGGCGGGCCTCGATGGGGGAAGGTTCGAACTTGGTTGAGCACGCCACAGCGTCGGTGCGCGCGGCGTCAGCTGGCGGCCACAGCTCCGGCTCTGCGCTCCATCGCCCGGCGCCGGCGGATCTTGCGGCGCTCGCGCTCCGACAAGCCGCCCCAGATGCCGAATTTCTCGCCGTTCGCCAGCGCGTATTCCAGGCAGTCCTCGCGGACGACACAACCACGGCAGACCTCCTTGGCTTCGCGCGTCGACGCTCCTCGCTCCGGGAAAAAGAGATCGGGATCGACGCCCATGCAGTTGGCCTGTCCCTGCCACTTGCGGTCTGCCGGTTGAAGGATGAGGTCCACCAAATCGCTCACCGCTTGACTCCCCTCAGTCGGTGAATTTCCTGGACAGAAGCCGGTTCCGACCTCCATCCGTGTAACTACATGGATGTGATCTTCGTCCTTCCCTATCCCGAGCGCAAGGGGGAATCCACTATTTCTTCGGTTCGGCGTGATAAATGGGGGCGGCCGGCCGAAGGCCAACAGCCCGTCAACGCGGCGGTCGCGCGGGCCGCTGAAAGCCCGCAAGGAGTACTCTGGTGCCATGACCGCGAATTTGTTCGGCCCCGATTTGGGGATCGTCGTGGTGGTGATCCTGGTCGTGCTGCTCGGCGGTAGCCAACTGCCGAAGATCGCACGCAACGTGGGAACCGCCGGGCGCGAGTTCCGCAAGGCGCAACAAGAAGCCGAAGAGGACGCCGCCCGCGAGCAGGCGGCGAAGGCTGCCGCCACCCCGCCCCCCGCGCAGCCACTCCCGGCTGCTGGGGTCCCCGACGACTCGGTACAACTCACCCGCGCGCAACTCGACGCCCTGCTCAATGAGCGGGAAGAGCAGGTTCGCCGGCAGACCGGCTCACCGAGCGCCTAGGCGCTCGGTGGCTTAGGACTCGACCGTCGCCCGGCGCGAATCGCGCCGCTGGCGGGCAAGACGCCGGCGCTCACGCTCGGAGGCGCCGCCCCACACGCCGTGCTCGATCCGGTTGTAAAGGGCGTACTCGAGGCATGGCACCTTGACGGGGCAGTCCGCGCAGATCCTGCGGGCGATCTCCACGCCGACGCCGTCGCTAGGGAAGAAGGTCTCGGGCGGCAACTCCCTGCACTTGCCTTCCGCCATCCAGCTGGTGTCCACTACGCGTCCTCCGTGTCTTTGTCCGCCGCCGCAAGCTGGTGCAGGAAGCGGCGTCGAGGTCAAAAGCAAAATCGCACCTTTACTACGTCGGCACCCGCCCTTTGGTTGCCCATTTTGGCCCGGAATTCCTGCCCAAACCTGTCGGAACCTTACCTCATGCCCTCACACAACCGGCCCAACGCTGCAATTTTGCGTTCGTTCTGGGAAATGATTTTACCCGATGGCCGGTGTCGAGTCGCAGACTGATCCCAACACTGGGGCAACGGAGAGTGGCGACAAAGCGCCCGTGGGCGGACATACCGGCCTGTCGCGGTACGCCGTCCTCGGCCGCCGGCGATGGGTGGCCATAGCGGCTATCGCGGGCACGATCGGCGCGCTGGCCGGCGCCGGGGTCGGGGCGATCGTCGCCACTGCGATCGCCGGCCACGACACCACGACGGTCATCCACCAGGCGCTGCCCCCGCCCGCCCGCCTCTCCCAGGTCAACGACGTGCCCACCATCCTTGCGGCCGTCGAGCCGGCGGTCGTCTCTATCACCACCGACCAGGGGGAAGGTACCGGCATGGTGATCACCGCGAACGGCGACGTCGTCACCAACTATCACGTGGTCGCCGGAGCCAACTACATCCACGTCAGCCTTTACCACCGGGCCGGGTCCGTGAACGCCTACCTCACCGGTTACGACGAGGACAACGACATCGCGCTTCTACACGTACCCGACGTCTCCAACCTGGCGACGGTCGTGCTCGGCGATTCCTCGCAGGTGCGTGTCGGGGACAATGTCATCGCAGTCGGCAACGCGCTCAACCTTCCCGGCGGCCCGTCCGCGACGACCGGGATCGTGTCTGCGCTGGGGCGGACCATCGGAGGCACGACGCTCACCGCCGGCGAGCTCGTCCCCCCGAACCTCATCCAGACGGATGCGGCGATCAACCCGGGCAACTCCGGCGGGCCCCTGCTTGACGCAGCGGGCGACGTGATCGGGATGAACACGCTCGTCATCCAGCAGGCCAACGACACCGAGGCCGCTCAGGGTCTCGGGTTCGCGATCCCGATCAACACGATCAAGTCGCTGATCCCGACCCTCAGGAAGGGGTCGAAGGTGGCACCGACGGAGCTCGGGATCTCGATGCAGGACAACACCCCGCAGCTCGCAGCCCAGTACGGCTTCACGACCACCACCGGGGTGATCGTGTCGCAGGTCCTCGTCGACTCGCCGGCGTACGACGCGGGGATGCAGGCGTACGACGTGATCGTGTCGTTTGCCGGCCAGCAGGTCACCAGCAGTGCCGCGCTGATAGCGCTGCTCGCAGGGCACTCGCCCGGGCAGCGGGTGAGCATCACGGCGCTGCGCGGTTCGGTGACGGAGCACTTCGCGTTGACCCTCGGATGACCCTCATCCTCGGGTGACGGGGCACCTGGGGCGTGATACCCTCTCTTTCGTGACCGCGCAGCCCAAACTCTTGACCGCCGGCCTCCTCCTTCTCATGTAGGCGAGCACCACATACCGGTGCTCGCCGAAGCCTCCTGCGCCCCCGGGCCGGGAGGTTTTTTTGTTGCCCGACCCGCCCCCGACCGCCGCCCGCCGACCCAGATCCGACCGATATCCCAACGAGGAAATTCGATGCCCGCCTACGCATACCCCACGCCGTGCGACATGCCCTTCGAGAGATACAAGCCCTGCCGGCCGCTGGTGCTTCGGGACCGCACGTGGGCCGATCGCGAGCTCGACAAGGCGCCCCAGTGGTGCAGTGTCGACCTGCGCGACGGCAACCAGGCGCTCATCGACCCGATGGACCCGCCACGCAAGCTGAAGTTCTTCGAGACGCTGGTAGGGATGGGCTTCAAGCAGATCGAGGTGGGATTCCCGGCCGCGTCGCAGCCGGACTTCGACTTCATCCGCCAGATAATCGAGGAGGACCGCATCCCAGAGGACGTGGTGATCCAGGTGCTGGTGCAGTGCCGCCCGGAGCTGATCGAGCGCACCTTCGAGGCGATCGCCGGCGCTCCGCACGCGATCGTCCACTTCTACAACTCGACGTCGACCCTCCAGCGCAAGGTGGTCTTCGGTCTGGACCGGTCGGGCATCGTCGACATCGCGACCAGCGCGGCGCGACTCGTCAAGAAGTACACCGACACCATCCCGCAGACGCGCGTCAGCTACGAGTACTCACCCGAGAGCTTCACCGGTACCGAGCCGGATTTCGCCGTCGAGATCTGCGAAGCGGTGATGGAGGTCATCGAGCCGGACAGCGACAACAAGATCATCGTCAACCTCCCCAACACGGTGGAGATGTACGGGCCACAGGTGTACGCCGACGTGATCGAGTGGTTCAGCCGGACCATCCGGAACCGTGACTCGATCGTCCTGAGCGTGCACCCCCACAACGACCGTGGCACGGCTGTGGCCGCCGCCGAGCTGGCGCAGCTCGCGGGTGCCGACCGCGTCGAGGGGACTCTTTTCGGCAACGGAGAGCGGACAGGGAACGTCGACGTGGTGAACCTCGCGATGAACCTCTTCTCGCAAGGCGTCGACCCCAGGCTCGACATCCACGACATCGACCATCTTCGGCGCGTTGCCGAGTACTGCAACCGCCTGCCGGTCCACCCGCGCCATCCTTACGTCGGCGACCTCGTCTACACGGCCTTCTCCGGATCCCACCAGGATGCAATCAAGAAGGGCATGGACGCGCTTTCCGATGACTACGAGACCTGGGAGGTCCCGTACCTGCCGATCGACCCCAAGCACGTGGGGCGTACCTACGAAGCGATCATCCGGGTCAACAGCCAGTCCGGCAAGGGCGGCGTCGCCTATTTGATGGACGCGGAGCACGGTCTCGA
Source organism: Acidimicrobiales bacterium (assembly GCA_035533095.1). NCBI lineage: Bacteria > Bacillati > Actinomycetota > Acidimicrobiia > Acidimicrobiales > Acidimicrobiales bacterium. The sequence goes on from DATLUM010000011.1 coordinate 5,518, forward strand.
CCTGCCGCGCAACCTGCAGATCGAGTTCTCGAAGAAGGTGCAGGCGATCACCGAGGCCAGCGGCACGGAGATCAAGCCCGGCGAGCTGTGGGACGTCTTCGCCGAGACGTATCTCCCAGACGACGCGGGCATCAGGCTCATCTCCACCGAGGTTTCCTCGGCGGGGGACAAGCGCACGTCGGTCGTCGCCCAGGTCCTCGTCGACGGGCACCACAGGACGATCACGGGCAATGGGAACGGCCCTGTCGACGCCTTGGTGCACGGGCTCCAGTCCGAGCTAGGCGTCGAGCTCGCCGTTGAGGATTACCACCAGCACGCGCTTACCGCCGGAAGCGAGGCGACCGCTGCCGCGTACGTCGAGGTGACAGCGGCTGCAGGTGAGCGCTTCTGGGGTGTCGGTATCGACTCGAGCACCCTCGACGCCTCTCTCGAGGCCGTCATAAGCGCTGCCAACCGGATCCGGGACGGCAGGTAGCTATCGGCAGCAGCTATCGGCAGTAGCGATCGGGAGAAGCGATCGGGAGCAGCCAGTAGTCTGGACGGACCATGTCCATCGAGACCAGCGAAGAGCAGGCCCCGCCGCGGGGGCACGTCCGGGTCGTCTATCTCGGGCCGGTCGCGCCGCACTGGCGGGTCGACTCCGACTTCGGCGACCGTAGCCTGATCGAGGAGTTCCGCCAGCGTGCCCTCGCGCGTCTCCTGCTGCTGCCGCCGCACGACCCGCAGTTCCGGCGCAATCGGGAGCGGGTGGCCCGCGACGCCGAGCGGGAGAACCTCATCCTCGATTGGGACCTGGGCCAGCCTGAGGACGACGGCCAGGGAGGCTGATCACTTGGTCGTCCGGGAGCGCCGGCGGGGGACCCGTGTTCGGCCCGCAGGCTGACGGCCCGCTCGTCCGGGCAGCCGGCGGGGTGGTCTGGAGGCGCGACGGTGCGAGCGTGCAGATCGTGCTCGTCCACCGGCCGCGCTACGACGACTGGACGCTGCCGAAGGGCAAGGTGGACGCGGGCGAGTCCTACGAGCAGGCGGCGTTGCGGGAGGTCCGGGAGGAGGCGAGCATCCTCGCCGAGATCGGTGCGGAGCTGCCGTCGACCACATACCTGGATCGCAGCGGCAAGAACAAGCACGTGCGCTATTGGGCGATGACGGTCGTGGATGGGTCACCCTCCGGCGACAACGAGGTGGACGTCGCGGAGTGGGTCGCGCTTGACGAAGCCCGGGCTCGCCTGACCTACGAGCGCGACGTGGCGGTCGTGGACGCCCTGGAAGGGGTTCTCGGCGGCGGGTAGCTGGTCAAAGAGGTTCTGCGAACCTTCTTTAGATGTTCTGGGGCAGCAGCAGCACCACGTTCTCGAAGCAGAACCAGAGCGGGATGAGGCATACGGCGACGCCGCCGATGTAGGCACCGACGCGCCACCAGCGGCGGGTGCGGTTGATGAGCAACCGCACCAGGATCCACAGGATCACGACGATCGCTCCGTACCCGACCACGGGCGGCCAGGCGTGGCTGTTGCCCTTGCCGAGGTTGTCGGACGCGAGGGTGCTGTGGTGTGGAGCCGCCGGCGCCGCGACGGTGGTCGGTGGAGTAGGCAGCGGCGCTTCGTTGGCGCTGAGGCGCGCGAAGACGATCAGGCGGGAGCTGGCCGAGAACCTCGGGTTGCACGTGGTGAGGGTGAGCTGGGCGAATGGCGTGGGATCCAGGACGGAGATGTCGCTCGGGCTGACCACCTTGCTGCCGGTCACCTTGTAGTCGAACCGGTGACCGCTCGTGTCGGTGAGGAAGATGTCGTCGCCGGGCGAGAGCTGGTTGAGGTCGAAGAACGGCGCGCCGTAGGTGGTCCGGTGCCCTGCGATCGCCGAGTTGCCCACCTGGCCGGGCATCGGCGTGTTCAGGTAGTGCCCCGGGCCGCGCCTCAGATCTGCTTCGGCCACACCCTCGACCACGAACTTGTCGACTCCGATCCTGGGGATCACCAGATGGTCGATCGCGCCGCCGGTGGGAAGGGAGTCCTGCTGCGCGGTGCTGCCGGAGGTCCCGAGCGTGGGGTTGTCGGGGTTGGTGGCCGCATGGTGCTGCGCCAGAGCGGCCGCGAACGACTTCTTGAGATTTGCCTGGCTGTGGGACTCGGCGATGTTTGTGCCGAACAGCTGGTACGCGACGAAGAGGAGGACGATCACGCCCAAGGTGATGAGGGCGAGACCGATTTCCCGTACCGTGCGGCGCACCGGACCCATGCGGTGCCTCACCGGTGGTGGGCCTGCCTCGCCGGCGCGGGCCGCCGACCATCGGCCGGCGTCTACCTCGCTCGCTGGGGGGCTCATCGCACCAGGCTAAACCGGGCGCACGGGAACCACCCGTCACCAGTGGCGTTGCCTGACAGACTCACGCGATGCCGATCCTCCTGGTTCGACACGCTGACGCCGGGTCGCGCTCCGCGTGGGAGGGACCCGACAGGGACCGACCCTTGAGCCCCGCCGGCCGCGCGCAGGCGCGTTCGCTGGCCGCGAACCTCGAGAAACACGCTCTGAAGCGGCTGCTCTCCAGCCCGTACGCGCGTTGCATCCAGACGTTCGAGCCGCTGGGCGCCGCCGTAGGCCTGCAGGTCGAACCGGTGGCAGCGCTCGGCGAGGGCCGCGCCTACGAGGCGCTCGAACTGGTCAGGCGCCTCGCCGGCAGCAGTGTTGCGCTGTGCACCCACGGCGACGTCATACCCGAACTGCTTCAAGCGCTCGTCGCTGAGGACGGACTCGATCTCGGCCCCTACCCCCGACAGGCGAAGGCCTCTGTTTGGATCCTCGAGACCGCCGGCGACCGGTTCATCTCGGCCAGCTATATGGAAGCGCCGCGTTAGGAGCGGGGAGTGCAGGTCACGGCCAAGGCCGACTACGCGGTGCGCGCCATGATCGAGATCGCGGCCAGAGACGGTGTGCCCGTCAAGGGTGATGTGGTCGCCGAGTCGCAGCACATCCCGCCGGCCTTCTTGGAGTCGATCCTGTCGGAGATGCGCCAGGCCGGCCTGCTGCACAGCCGGCGCGGGCCCGAAGGCGGGTACTGGCTCGCCCGGCCGGCCGAGCGCATCACCGTGGCCGACGTGGTCCGTGCCGCTGACGGTCCGCTCGCTCTCGTCCGCGGTGACCGGCCCGAGACGGTCCGTTACGCGGCGCCGGCCACCCGCCTGGCCGACGTGTGGGTGGCGGTCCGCGCCAGCTTGAGGGCGGTGCTCGAGGAGGTCACGCTGGCCGCCATACTCGCCCGCGATCTGCCGCAGGAGGTCGTGGAGATGCTGCACGACCCGGGCGCCGACCGCCGGCGTTGAGATGTCGCCCGCGCCGGGGCGGTGACGGCCCTGGAGGGGAGGACCGTCAGCGCGCCCGGCGGAAGGCGCGACCCGTACGAGTGGGCCGCTGGGGGAGAATGTCGTCGTAGTGCGGGGACCACGCCTCGATGGCCACCACCGGACGGGTCGGTTGCGCCGGGGCGGCCGGGGCCTGGGCGGCCCTGCCGGCGGCCCCGTCGGCTGCGGCGCCGGCGTCACGTTCAGCCTCGGCGGGACGGCGCTTGCGCAACGGGATCGTGGGCTGCTCGGTCGGGGTAGGGGCCAGGCGGGCCAGGTTGTCGCCCAGGTCGCCGGGGGTGATGCGGCCGCTCAGGCTGCTGGCGCCCAGAGAGCCGCCACCGAATCCGCCGCCGCCGACGCTCGAGCTGAAGCCGCCCGAGACTCCCGAGCCCGGCCGGACGGCTCCGGCCGGGCCGGATCCCGAGGGGGCGGGTTCGGGACTGAAGGGGAGCTTCGGCCGGTTGGACGGCGCGGGGCGGGGGGCAGCCCTCGGGCCGGCCTGGGGATCGTCGGGAGCGTCAGAGGCGTCCGCGTCGACGACGGGATGGGATGCGGACGGACCACGCAAAGGGCGAGGACCGGCAGAAGGGGCCGGAACCGGAGCACCCGGAACGATCGGCAGCGGTGCTCCCGCCGCCGGCGCCCCTGCTGCGCCGGCTCCCGGAGCGGGGCCGTCAGCCTCTCGAACCAGGTCGGCAAGCGTCGCCTGCAGCGCGTTGCGGTTCAGTCCAGGCCCCCCAGGGCCTCTGCTCTCGCCCTTCGGCGGGTCCCACTGCTCAGCCATGTGGTCTTTATCGGCACCGATCGCGGTCGCTTGAGAAGCGCACCGGCGGGCCTTGAGGGCCGGCTAGGAATCGGGAAGATCGATCCTTGCCAGCCAGAGGCCGGGGGCCGACAACTCCGCCGGGGTGGGCAGCTCGCGCTCGGACAACCAAAGCCGGGACAGCCCCTCCTCGCCGGCGCGTTCGGTGATGCCCCGCACAAACGACCGCCCCTCCTCGTAACCCGCCTGATCCAGCACCACCCCGAACAGCTTCCCGAGGATCCTCGTCCCGCTGCTCTCCTCCAGCCGCCGCCTGCGTAGCGCTTCGGTGATCGGACCGTAGGACCCGATGAGCCGGCGGCCGACCGAGTCCATCACGTGGTCCACGTACCCAACGACGGCGCCGAGGATGCAGCGCAGCGAGGCGCGCACCCTGCGCTGCTCGTCGCTCTCCATCTCGCCGAGGAGCGTCTCGGGGTCGCCCAGCAAGTCCTGCATGCCCGACATGTCGGTCGGGTCGAGTCCCCCGAGCTTCTCCTCGAGGAAGGAGGGGTTCGGGTCGAACGCCGCGATGTACGCCCCGATCAGCCCGTCGAGGCGCGCTCTTACGTGAGGGCGGCCGAGAACCGCGTGGTGTGAGGCCTCGCGAAGGCACACCCACATCCGCGCGTCGTCGGGTTCGATGCTCCAGTCCGACGCGAACGAGTCGATGGCGGCCGGTACGACGAGGAGCTCGTCGCTCGCTGGGCGCGGAACCGGGAGGTCGTACTGGCCCATCGACCGGGTCGCCAGCTGCCCGACCATCGAGCCGGCCTGCAGGCCGAACAGGAACGGCCCGAGCACCTGCGGCAGGTTCGCGAACAGCTTGGCCATGGGGTCCTCGCCGCCGGCGGGGCCCTCGGTGCCGCCGGCGAGCCCGCCGGTGTCACCGATCTCGCCGGACTGTGCCAGGGCCGAGTTCATCCTGGTGGCGAGCGCCTCCAGCTGCGGCTTCCACGCCTCGAGCGTGCGAAGCGCCCACTCGCTGGGGGTGACGGCCCGAACCGACAGCAGTCCGCTCGAAGAAACAGCGAGGCCGGTAGCCTCGGCCACATGCAGTTCGGCGACGCGTATCAGCTCCTCCATGCGCACGCGGGCGACCGGGTCGACGTTGCCCTCGGGCTCGCCTCCCGTTGCGGCCCACAATGCCATCTGGCGGGCTATCTCCCAGTTGACCGGCCCCTGAGTGGTGAAAAGACGGGCCAGGTTGCGCATGAGATCACCGAACGGACCGCCCGCGAACGGCCCGCCGGGCCCGAAGAATTCCGGATCGCTCACGGTCCGCAACCGACTGCCATTGGGGCATCGTAGGACCCATGAGCAGCGTTGTCGTCACCGGGATATCCGGCTCGCTGGGCCAGAGGGTCGCCCGGCTGCTCGTAGAACGCGAGGACGTGGAGCGAGTCGTGGGTGTCGACGTGGTTGCCACGGCGTGGTCACATCCGAAGCTCGACTTCCGCTTGACGGACCTCGCGGACGCGCCCCCGCCGCGATTCGACGGTTCGGGCGACGGCCTGGCGGAGGCGTTCAAGGCGGCTGACGGGGTCATACATCTTGCCTGGACGGCCCCCGGCGAGGGCTTCAGTGCGCGTGGGGACCCTTCGGGGGCCAATCGCCGGGCGGTTAGCCGGGTCCTGGCGGCCACTGCCGAAGCCGGAGTGGAGAGGCTGGTGTTCGTGTCGAGCGCGACGGTGTACGGCGCCTGGCCGGACAACAAGGTTCCGCTCACCGAAGACACCCCTCTACGACCGAATCCCGAATTCCCGTTCGCTGTCGGCAAGGCCGAGGCGGAGCGGATGCTCGCCGAGTGGTCGGGGTCACACCGCGACGTTCGCGTGGCGATACTCAGGCCGAGCGCGACAGTCGGTTCGCCTGAGCGCCCTCTCTACCAGGCGCTGGGAATCACCCGTTCACCGAGATCAGGCGACGGCGCGAGGCCGGTGCAGTACCTGCACGTCGACGACCTCGCATCTGCTGCAGTACTTGCGTGGGAACGCGGCCTTGACGGCGTCTACAACGTCGCTCCCGATCCGGGCGTGCGGGAGGACGAGGCACGCGCGCTCGCCGGTGGGGTCGCGAAGCTCCCCTTGCCGTCGCGCGTCGCGAACGCGTTCTCCGAGTGGACCTGGAAGATGTGGCGGTCGGGCGTCCCGCGCGAGGCGAGGGCCTATGCCACCCACCCCTGGGTCATCGCGCCGGACAAGCTGAAGGCGCAAGGGTGGCGGCCGCAGTATTCCAGCGAGGAAGCGCTCGTCGCGACCGACGCGCGCCCGCACTGGGACGACCTTCCACCCGGCAAGCGGCAGAACTACAACCTGGTCATCGCGCTGATTGCGACCGCCGGCGTGATAGCAGGAGCAGGCGCCGTGTTCGCCGCCATCAGGCGCCGGCGCCGGCGTTAGCCGCCGGACGGCTGGTTGGAGACGACCACCGTCCCGGTCCGTTGAGCCCGGTCGTGGATGTAGGAGATCTGCACGACCTTGCCGGGCGGCGTATCTGCAAGCAGCGTCGTAAGCGCTCCGGTCGAGGTGACGGGAGTCCCGTCGAAGGCGATGATGATGTCGTTGCGGCCGAGTCCGGCATGGCTCGCAGGCCCTCCTGGCCAGATGCCGGCGACCTGAGCTCCGCCGCTGACGCCCAGTTGTGTAGCGACCGCCGATGAGAGATCGACGGCATCGGTGATCCCCAACCACGGGTGCTGGACGGCGGTGTTGGCCAGCATCTCCTGGGCGATCTTCCTCGCCAGGTCGATCGGCACCGCGAAGGTCAGTCCCTGATCCGTGGGGTCGGTCGGGTCGAGCGCGACCGTCACGCCGACGACGCGACCGCGGCTGTCGACCAGAGGACCGCCGGCCGCGGACGCCGGTATCTGAACCGACGTCATCGCGATCATGTTCTCCATCGATTGCCCACTGGAAGTGTCCACCTCGCGGTCCTCGCCGCTGACCGATCCCGCGAACACTGATCCGCCAGGCCAGGTCCGGGCCCCGACCGCCAGCACCGGGCTGGCGTCCTGCAACTCCGCAACGGTCCCGAAGGTCGGGAAGATCCCCTGCCCGTCCGGGACGGCAACCAGGGCGAGTCCGCTGAGAGGATCCGACGCCACGAGGCGCCCGCGCACCGTCTCACCCGACGAATACGAGACCGAGATCGACCCGCCGCCGGCGACGAGCGAACTGTCGGTGATCACGTAGGAGCCCTCGTATCCGCCGACCATCAACATGCCCGAACCGGTCGCAGGACCGCTGGCGCTGCGCACTTCGATCGCTACCACGGAGGGGGCTATCTCGTCGTCGACAGCAGTCCAGTCCACGGCAGGTGCAGCGTTGCCGGTGTCGGCTGCCAGCGTCAGCGACGGCCCTTGCGATACCGGCTTGATGACCGTGGTCTGCTGCTCGAACGCCCCGCTGAGCATTCCGACCCCCGACGCAGTGAGTGCGCCGACCACGCCCGCGACGATGGCGACCGCCCATACCCGCCCCGCTCCCAGGGGTTGCGCGCTGCGCGTGACTGTGGACGCCGAATGCTCGCCGGGCGCGCGCAGCTCGGATGGGTGCCTCCACAGCCGGTCATCCGGCGGGAGCAACGGCCGTGTGGGACCTTCGTCGTCCAAGCCGTCGTCGGTTTCCACGGCACCGAGAGTAGTTACGGGGGGCTCTCGGGGGTCATCGCCCCCGGCTTCCGCAGAGACCGGTAAGTCCCTGCGGGAACACGGCGGCGTTCCGCCGCCGTACCATTGGTACGTGCAGGATGCTCCCGGCAGCGAGGACACCTGGATCGAGCTGACCACGTCCCCCTTGTCGTACGAGCGCGCCTCGTCGTGGGTGACGCTGCCCTCGTGCGGGGCCGTGGTCGTGTTCGGCGGCACGGTGCGCGATCACGCGGAGGGCCGCCCTGGTGTGACCGAGCTGGAGTACGAGGCCTACCCGCACCAAGTCGAGCGACGGCTGGAGGACATCTCGGCTGAGGCACGGCGCCGCTGGCCGTCGCTGGGAAGGGTGGTGCTGCTGCACCGCTTCGGAACGCTGCAGGTCGGGGAGTGCTCCGTGCTCGTGGCAGTGTCAGCGGCGCACAGGAGCGAGGCGTTCGAAGCGGCGCGCTACTGCATCGACACCCTCAAGAAGACGGTTCCCATCTGGAAGCGCGAACGCTGGGACGGCGGCGAGGATTGGGGCCTCGACGCGCAGCCGATAGCGGAGGTGCGCACTTGATCGCGTCCTCGAGCGTCGTCCTGTCGAACCTGGCGTACCTCATCGGTGCGGTCGTGTTCGCCGTCCTGGGAGGGCTTGCCGTGTGGTGGAGGCACCGGACTCCCAAGTCCGTGCAGGCGAACATCTCGTCGTTCAACCGTGGGCTGCGCGCCCTCGCCCCAGACGGTGAAGACGCACGCCCGGTTCCCGAACCGGGTCTCCGAATCGAGCCACAACTCCGCGGGGTCCGCACCATCGCGGCGAGCAGCGCCGGTGACGAGGAACCCAAGCGGGCGGGGGCCGACCATGGCTAGGGACCTCGCCATAGACCTCGGCACCGCGAACACCCTCGTGTACTCGCGCGGCCGCGGAATAGTGCTCAACGAGCCCACGGTGATCGCGCTCAACTCCCGCACCCACGACGTGCTCGCGATGGGTCACGAGGCTTGGCAGATGATCGGGCGGACGCCCGGCTACATCGTCGCGGTGCGCCCGCTTCGCAAGGGCGCCATCACCGACTTCGACATCACCCAGCGGATGATCCGGCTGCTGCTGCAGCGCGCCGGGGTGTCGCGTTTCAACCGACCGCGTGTGCTCATCTGCGTTCCCTCCGCGATCACGGAGGTCGAACGACGCGCTGTCGAGGAAGCAGCCCGCGGCGCCGGCGCCAACGGTGCGTACCTGATCGAGCAGCCGATGGCGGCAGCGATTGGTGCGGGGCTGCCCATACACGAGCCGCTCGGCAACATGGTCGTCGACGTGGGCGGTGGTACGACCGAGACGGCGGTGATCTCCCTGGGCGGGATCGTCGCTCTTGAAGCGATCCGTGTCGGAAGCTTCGACATAGACGCCTCCATCCAGACCTACGTCCGTCGCGAGTACGGCATAGCGGTGGGGGAGCGAACCGCCGAGGAGATCAAGCTCGCGATCGGATCGGCGTGGCCCACCGACGACTCGATCAAGGCGGAGGTACGCGGCCGCGACCTGATGACCGGGCTGCCCAAGACCGTCATCCTCGCTCCCGAAGAGGTTCGGGAGGCGATCGAGGAGCAGGTAGGCGCGATCGTCGATTCGGTGGTCAAGTGCCTCGGCAACTCACCGCCCGAGCTCGCGCAGGATCTGATCGGTCAGGGAATCCACCTCGTCGGCGGCGGCGGGATGCTGAGCGGTCTCGACAAGAGACTCTCCGCGGAGACCCAGTTGCCGGTGCATCTCGTCGATGCGCCCCTCGAGTGCGTCGTGCTCGGCGCCGGCAAATGCCTCGAGGAGTTCGAAGCGGTCAAAGACCTGTTCATGTAGAGCTGGTCAGCGGCCCGTCAGGTCCTCTGCGGCCTGTCTCACCTGCCAATCGCGATCTTCCCTCGCGCGGTTCAGCGCGGCGTCCACGTCGTCGCCGGAGAACGGCGCGAGCGCGAGAACCGCTCGCCTCCGCACCGCCGGCTTGTCGGAGGTCGCGCGCAAGATCGCCGGCAGGCCGGCGGGGTCGCCGATGGACCCCAAAGCGGCGACGGCGGCCTCTCGGAGCAACGGCTCGCGGTGCTCGGCCGCCACCGATGACAGTCTCGGGACAGCCGCGCCGGCCGCGCTTCCGATCTCGCCGAGCGCGAAGCACGCCGCCTCCACGACGGGAGCCGCCGGGTCGTCGAGGAGGCTCACCAGCGACGTCACCGCCGCCGCGTCGCCCGCCACGGACAGCTCAGCGGCCCTCGAGCGGACCTCCGCCGCGGTGTCGCGCATCGCCGATTCCAGATCGCCGGGCTCGAGGACTCCGAGCCTGGACAGAGCTCCGAGAGCGGTGGCGCGTACCGCCGGCGACTCGTCGTGCAGAGCGGCGAGTGCCGTCGCGGTGTCGCCGGTGTGACCGGCGAGAGCCACGGCGCGCCGTCGCCCGCCTGCTGTGTCAGCTGGAGGCGACATGGTGGATGCCCACCGCGAGGAGCCACACGGCGAAGCCGAGCAATCCTGCGAGGACGACGCCAGCCAAGACCGCCCCGCAGACGATCAACCCCGCGGCCCGGGAGCGCTTGAAGAAGCCGGGCATCCATGGCCGCGGGTGCCCCACGGGCGGACCCCACGCCGAATCCACTGCTAGCCGCCGTGCATGTCGACGGTCCGCCGGGGCGGGCTGGTGGAGCAACCGCCTCGCCCAGACGAGTACCGGGGCGAGCAGCGCGAGCAGCCGGGACGGACCCATCACCGGCCTCCTGGCATGGCAGGCTGGTGCGCCGCCACCGGGGAAAGCAGGTTCGTGACCACTACCGAAGCGATGTTACAGGACCGGTCCGAATGAGCGGACCGAGGTGGAAGGCAACCCTGCGGCCGGCGATCGGCTGGCTGTCGCTCGCCATCGCGGTGGTCCTGATCGCCGACGTCTTAGCGTTGTTGGACACCGGCGCGCACGGCTATTACATCTTCTCCCCCGGGACAGCCCCCACCATCACCACCAGCAACCTCTGCCGCTCGCCTCAGCAGGGCGGCGACCTGGTGCTCCCCGACGGTACGCCGTGCGCGCGTCTCGAGGTGCCTGCGGGCAAGGCGCATTCGGTCAGCGGGCGCCTCTACATGGTCGACGTGCTCGTCGGCCCGGCGACACCGCTCGAATACCTGCTCGACAAGATCGGGCTGCTCAACACGGTCAACGACGGCGCCCAACTCGTGCCGCGCGGTGCGGTCCTCGGCTCGACACCGCAGTCGCAGCTCGGATGCCAGGACACCCAGCAGATGCAGGGTTCGACGTCGTCCGCCGCGGTCGTCGCCGTTCGCCGTCTCGGCTACAAGGTGACCGAAAACGATCTGGGTGCCCAGCTCTACCAGGTCCAACCGGGGTCGCCTGCTGCAGCTGCGGGCCTTCAGTGCGCCGACGTGATCACCGCTCTCGACGGGGTCCCGGTGCACACCGCCAACCAGCTGGTGGCGGACCTGCACGCGCACAAGCCGGGTGACAAGGTTTCCATCACGGTGAGGAGGCAGGACTCGCGGGGGGCGAACCACACACTCGAGCTCAACGCGCGACTGGAAGGAACACCGGCTTTGCCTCCGCAGAAGGCCGATCCCTCCAAGCCTTTCCTCGGCATCGTGGCCCAGACCGACACCACTTTCACACTCCCCTTCGACGTGAACATCGACGTCGGTGACATCGGCGGGCCGTCGGCCGGCCTCGCTCTGACACTCGGCTTGCTGGACGTGCTCTCCGGTGGGCAGCTGACCGGGGGGCATCGCGTAGCGGCGACCGGGACGATCTCCTTCGACGGGACCGTCGGCGACGTAGGTGGAGTGGCGCAAAAGGCCTTCGCCGTAAGGAAGGCGGGGGCTCAGGTCTTCTTCGTCCCCTCCCAGGAGCTGGCCGCCGCTCGCAGCCAAGCCGGCTCGATGAAGGTGTACGCGGTCTCGTCGCTGGAGCAGACCCTGCAGATTCTGAAGTCGCTCGGTGGTCGCATACCGCCGGTGGCCAGCGGCCAGAATGGTCCGGGGTGACCTGCACATGTCGCTGACCGACACCCAGATCCAGTTCGCTGCCGAGTTCATAACGCTGATCGTGGCGGCCTCGGGGATCGCGCTCGCCGTGCTGCGCCCTCCGGGTGTGCGCCCGGTGTTCTCAGTGATGACGGCCGGGAGTTACCGCGAGATATCTGCAGCCGGGGCGGTCGCGGTCCTGGGATTCGTGATCGCAGGAGCCGCCGCGTTCGCGCACGGTTCGCTCATCGTGACGGGTGACCCCGACGGTGCTCTGGGCGTGGCCCGGATCTGCTCGGGCGCAGCGTTGCTCCCCTCGGCATTCGTCTGGTCGGCGAGCCGCTGGCACCGCATCCTGCTCGTCGTCGCAGCGCTCTCTTGGGCCGCGGCGGGCGTGACCGAGATGCTGCCGGTGTCGGGACGGATCCTCGACGGGCTGCTTGTCGCCGGCAGCGCCGCGATCGGGGCGACCATCCTGGGAGTCAGCAGGCACTCAGTGGCGGCGACTGTCGCGGCGAGCGCCGCCACCACGCTCCTTCTCGTCGTGGTCGTCCTGGCGGTGGCGCTGTCAGCAGTCATCTCGTCGTCACTGCAGCGCGATGCGCTCAACCAGCTGAACACCAGCGCGCGCACCGAGAACTCGCAAATCGACGTCATGGTGGAGAACGCTCTGAAGGACGCGAGGTTCGCCGCCCGGCAGCTCTCGGTCGAGTTCACAGGCGCCAACTCCGGTCCGCTGATCGGAATCGGCTCCGATGCCCCGGGCGCGACACCGCCGGCTGCGGCCGCTGCGGCGGTGTCGAGATCGCTTCAGGCGCTGAGCAGCCTCTTCCCCGGCGGGTACGCGTACGCCGATCCTCATGGGACGATCGCCGCTGCGGCCGGTCAGTTGGACAACACGGTCGCGGCCGCCTTGGTCCGCGACCTCCAGGCGATCGGGTTCTCCTGTGTACCCACCGGCCAGACCGTGCCGGCGCAGGGCGTCCTCATCGAGATGTCCGCGGTGTGGACCGCCGCGGCCACGCCCGTCTGCGAGAACGGCTCCAGTCAGGTGCTCGGAGAGGTCGTCAGTGCCAACCCACTGGACGACGCCTACCTCGCTTCGAGGTCGAGGGTGGACGCCGTTCCCACCATCGCGCTCGTCTCCTCCCGCTCGGTGCTCGCGTACACGGGCGTCCTCCCGCCGGCGCGGACGCTCAACTCCTCGCTCCAGGCCACCGGAACCCGCGCGATCGGCGATGTCCTCGTCAGCTCGGAACCCGTCGCGGTGGCAGCAGGGTCCCCGCCGCTCACGGTGCTGCTGGTGTCGTCCGCGACCAACGCCCTTTCGACCCGGACGCAGCTCTACCGCACGTTGTTCCTGATCGCGCTGGGGGGCACCGTCCTCGCGCTCGGGCTCGCGGTGTTCGTCGGTGACCGGATCACCTCCGGTGTGCGGCGTCTGACGCAGGTCGCGTCGCGGGTCAGCCAGGGGGACACCTCGCTGCGTTCGGAGGTACGCGGCGACGACGAGGTGTCCGTGCTCGCCGGGGTCTTCAACTCGATGCTCGATTCCGTCGAGGAGCAGGCGTCGGCCCTCCGCCAAGCGGCCGACGACGAGACCCGCCTCCGCAACCGCATGGAGGCGGTTGTCGCGGGCATGACCGACGCTCTCGTAGCCGTGGACGCGGCGGGCCGCATCACCGACTTCAACCGCGCCGCCGAAGAGCTCACCGGTACGGACGCGGCGTCGGCTCTCGGCCTGAGGGTCGATCAGGTCGTCGAACTGCAGGCCGAGGACGGCTCGTCGCTGGGACCGCGCCTCGCGGAGCCCGGCCCGTCGCGGTGGTCACGCATCGCCACGATCTCGACGGTCGACCACGGCGAGGTTCCTGTTGCGGTCTCCTCCGGCGCCGTCCGCGGTCCGGCAGGCGAGCTGGTCGGCAGCGTGCTCGTGCTGCGCGACCTCCGCGGCGAGCGCGAGGTGGAGCGCATGAAAAGCCAGTTCCTCTCTCGTGTCGGGCACGAGCTGCGCACACCGCTAACGGCCATCGCCGGCTACGCAGACCTGCTCATGCGCCGCGGCGACACCTCTCCGCAGCGGGCCGCGACCTGGCACTCCGAGATCCTCCGTGCGTCTCGCCAGCTCGAACGGATCGTCGAGATGCTCGAGTTCTCCGCAACCAGCGGCGCGGGGAGGCTCATGCTCAGGTCCGAGATCGTCGACGTGCGCGGCCTGGTCAAGAGCGTCACCGGGGCGTGGTCGGAAAGGCTCCCCCCAAACGTCAGTCTCGGCAGGCGTGTCGGGCGCCACGTCCCCGCGGTCATCGCCGACCGGCGCTGGTTGTCGCGCGCGATCGACGAGCTCATCGGCAACGCGGTCAAGTTCTCGCCCGACGGGGGACGGATCGTGGTCTCCGCCGCGAGGGCGAGCGGGCCGGGAAGCAACGGTTCGGATCACGGCCAGGAGTGGGTGGAGATCGCGGTGTCCGATCACGGTCAGGGTATGACCGCCGATCAGCCGGCATTGATGTTCGTCGACTTCGTGCAGGCGGACGGATCCGACACCCGTCACTTCGGTGGATTGGGGCTCGGGCTCACACTCGTGCAGAGGGTGGCGGAGGGCCACGGCGGCGATGTGCGTTGCAGGTCTTTCCTCGGTCGCGGAAGCACCTTCGTCATAAGGCTTCCTGCCGCCCGGGACCTTCATACATCAACCATCGCGGCATCCCCGCGGTCCTAGGCTGAGGGCATGGCGCCCGATCCGTCTCTCACACCTGAATCGATCCACGCCAGGGCGTTCACTGTCGGTTTCCGCGGTTACGACCAGTCCGAGGTAAGAGACTTTTTGAACCGGTTGGCGGCGGAGATCCGGTCGTTGCGCGAGCAGGCGGAGCGGTTCGAGTCACAGTGGCACTCGGCGGAGGAGAGGGCCGCACGGCCTCCGGTCCTGGACGAGGAAACTCTCATGGCGGCGGTTGGCGAGGAGACCGCGGCGATCCTGCGCACGGCGCGTGCCTCAGCCGCGGACCTTCGCAACAAGGCCGCGGAGGACGCAGACCGCATCAGGCTCGAATCCGAAGGCTTGCTCGGCGAGAAGACGAAGGAAGCGGAGGAGGCCGCCGCGGCGATAGTCGACGAAGCGCGTACCGAGGCGGAGCGGATCCTCGAGCGGGTGCGCGCCGAGGCGGAGCAGATCCGCGCCAAGGCGGACCAGGACCGGACGCTCACCATCGAGGGTGCCAACGCGACGAGGGAGAAGATCCTCGAGGACCTCAGCCGGCGCCGGCGGGTCGCCACGGTCCAGATCGAGCAGCTGCGTGCGGGACGAGAGAGGCTTCTGGAGAGCTACGCGGTAGTGCGCAGGACGCTGGAAGAAGCCCAGGAAGAGTTGACGAAGGCGGATGCCGAAGCACGCGCAGCTGCCGACGAGGTGGGCCGCAAGCTCAACCGCGAGACGGAGCATTCGCCGGCGGCGGCGCCGGGCAACGCCACCCAGGGCGGCTCCGGCGGCTCCGGCGCCGCTGCAATCGCGGCCGCGGTCGAGCACCCAGCCGCCGGCGGGGCGACCGAGCCCGAGGAGGACCACGACCCCGTACCGCACTTGAGGGTCGTCCCGGATCTCGAGACAGCTTCCGAAGAGCCGGGTGCCGGCGGGGTGGCCGGCGAGGTGGCGGTCCTCGAGGTGGCGGTCGTCGAGGCCGCTGCCGAGATGGCGAGCGGCGGTGACAAGTCACCGGTCGACCAGCTCTTCGCCAAGATCCGTGCCGGCAGCGGCAGTCGTGAAAGGGCCGCATCCACGGGAGCGGCCGACGAGGATCGCTCGGAGGCTTCGAGTGACGCCCCCGCCGGCGCGCAGGCCACGACCGCCGAGGCATCAACCGAAGCGGCGCAGCGCGGTGACGAAACCTGGCTGCAGAAGCGCGAACAGGCGATGGGGAACCTCGACGTGTCGCTCACCCGCAAGCTCAAGCGCGCGCTGCAGGACGAGCAAAACGACCTTCTCGACCGCCTGCGCGGCCTCCGCTCCGAGGTCACCGCCGACGCGCTTTTGCCTGCGGCCGACTCGCACCGCGAGCGCTATGCGAAGGCAGCGATGCCGCTCATCAACCAGGCCGCCACTGCTGGCGCACAGTTCGCGGCGGCGGTCTCCGGCTCGAAGAGCGGGGACGCGCCCGACGTCATCTCGGTCGCCGGCGAAGCCGCCGATGCGATCGTGGCCCCGCTGCGGCGGCGGCTCGAGCAAGCCATAGGCGCGGGCGCGTCGGAAGACCAGGCGGTGCTCATCGAGTCGATCGGCGCCGCATACCGCGAGTGGAAGAGCCAGCGCATCGAGCGCGTCGCCGGCGACGCGCTCTCCGCGGCCTTCGCGCGGGGCACCTGGCACGCCGTCCCGGACGGAGCCCGCATGAGGTGGATCGCTGACGACATCGACGGTCCCTGCCCGGACTGCGACGACGACGCGCTCGCCGGCGAACTGCCGAAGGGGGAGCCCTTCCCGACCGGGCAGGCCCACCCGCCGGCCCACACCGGCTGCCGGTGCCTTCTGGTGCCCGTGACCGGCTGACACGCGAGGGGGCGAGCGCCGACAGGGATGCTCAGCGCTGATCCCCTAGGCTCCCCATCCGCATGCGTATCCCCTCCGACATGCCGCGCAGGCTGCCGCGTGCCTCGCGCCGGTCCCGGGTCATCGCCGCGATCGTCGTCGTGGTGCTGGTCGTGGTCGTCGCGTCGCTCAGCGGGATAGCGCGCTTCTGGACCGACTACCTCTGGTTCCAGTCGGTCGGTTTCACGTCGGTGTTCCGGGGCGTGCTCCTCACCAAGGTGCTGCTGGCCATCGTGTTCGTGGCGATCTTCTTCGTGCTGATGTGGGTGAACCTGGTCGTCGCCGACCGCTACGCGCCGTCGGACCTGGCGCTCGGCCAGAGCGACGAGCTCGTATCCCGTTACCGGGACCTCGTCATGCCCCGTGGCCGGATCGTCCGGATCGCGATTGCGCTGGTGTTCGCCCTGCTCGCGGGAATCGGGGCCAACCGCGAATGGAACAACTGGGACCTGCTCCGCTACCACGTCAGCTTCGGCATCAAGGACCCGCAGTTCCACAAGGACGTCGGTTTCTACGTGTTCGAGCTGCCGTTCATCAAGTTCCTCATCGGTTGGACGTTCGAGGCACTGGCGATCATCCTCGTGGTCACTGCCGTCGCCCACTACCTCAACGGCGGCATCCACGTGCAGGGGGGCCAGCGCCGGGTGACCGCGGCGGTCAAGACCCACCTGTCCGTACTGCTCGGCGTGCTCGCTCTCGTGAAAGGGGTCGACTACTACTTCCAGCGTCTCGAGCTGGTGCTGAGCCGCGACCACGTGGTCAACGGCGCGACCGCCACGAACGTGCACGCCGACCTGCCGGCGCGGACCCTTCTCATCGCGATCGCAGCCATCGCAGCGGCGCTATTCCTGATCAACATCCGCCAGCGGGGCTGGACCTTGCCCACCGTCGCTGTCGCCCTGTGGTTCCTCGTCTACGTGCTCGTCGGCGCCGCGTACCCCGCCCTGTACCAGGCGCTGCGTGTCAGCCCGTCCGAGCTGACCAAGGAGGCGCCCTACATCCAGCGCAACATCAGCGCGACGCGTGCGGCGTACGGGCTGAACAACGTAAAGGTGGACACCGGCTACAACTACTCGCCGACGGTGACCCAGGCCGAGATCCAGGGCAACACTACTCAGGAGCAGGCGAACCAGCAGACCCTCGCCAACGTCAGGCTGCTCGACCCTTCGGTCAACCTCAAGAACACGTTCGACAAGTACCAAGCGCAGCGCGCCTACTACCAGTTCAACGACCTCGACCTGGACCGCTACCTCCTCGACCCCACCGGATCGGGCAACCCGCAGCTGACCGCCACCATCGCGTCGGTGCGCGAGCTCAACTCGTCGGTCCCGTCGGGGTTCGTCAACCAGCACCTGGAATACACCCACGGGTACGGAGCAGTCGTCGCTCCCATCAGCCAGAGCGGCGTCAACGCTGACGGGACGCCGAACTTCTCGCTGTCGGAGCTGCCCCCGCAAGGCGACCCCACCCTGTCGACCAACGGATCGGAGATCTACTACGGCGTCGGCACCGACACCGGCGGCTATGTCATTGCCGCCTCGAAGACGGCCGAGCTGGACTACGAGAGCAAGAACAACGTCCAGGTGACATCGCGCTACACCGGCCGCGGTGGTGTGACAGCAGGGGGCATCATCCGCCGAGCCGCCTTCGCCCTGCGATTCCGGGATGCCAACTTCGTCCTCTCCGGCCAGATCACACCCTCGTCGCGGGTGATGTACATCCGCAACATCAACGACAGGGTCCGCAAGGCCGCCCCGTTCCTCAAGTACGACGCCGACCCCTACGCCGTGATCGTCGACAAGCAGGTCTACTGGGTCGTGGACGCGTACACGACGACCGACAACTACCCCTACTCGCAGAACGCCAACACCGACCGGGTGCCGGCCAACAGCGGGCTCTCGTCTTCGTTCAACTACGTGCGAAACTCCGTGAAGGTGGTCGTCAGCGCCTTCGACGGTTCGATGCACTTCTTCGTCACCAACACCGACGACCCGATCATCAAGGTCTACGAACGGGCGTTCCCCGACCTGTTCACGCCCATATCCAAGGCGAACTCGATCATCCCCGGGATCGTCGACCATTTCCGCTACCCCGAGGACATCTTCAGGGTCCAGACCAACATGTACGGGCGCTACCACCTCACCGACGCGAGCGGGTTCTACACCCAGGCGCAGTCATGGGCGGTCTCCCCGGATCCCGGCAGCGGCCAGCTCACCCAGAACAGCCAGATCGGCCAAAGCGTCCTCGGAGCGAACGGCCAGCTCGGTCCGCCGCCCGTGGCGAGGTTGCAACCGCAGTACGTGCTCGCGCACCTGCCGGGGAAGACCCAGCAGAGCTTCATGATGCTGACACCGTACGTGCCGTACTCATCGTCGACAGAACGGCAGAACCTCACGGCCTTCATGACCGCGTCGTCGGACCCGAGCGACTACGGAACGCTCCGGTTGTTCGTGACCCCTGCAGGCCAGAACGTTGACGGCCCGGCGCTCATCGCGAACGCCATCAGGTCGAACGTGTCGATTTCGACAGAGCTGTCGTTCCTCAACCAGAACGGCTCGACCGTGGAGCTGGGCGAGGTGGCGATCGTGCCGATCGACCAGACCCTCCTGTATGTGCAGCCCGTCTACGTGGAGTCGTCGAGCAATCAGGTGCCGACGCTCAAAGACGTGATCGTCGTCTACAACCAGACCGCTTACCACAGCTCCAACGCGTCGCTCGACAACGCGCTTTGCCAGGTGACCAACCCTGACGGATCGCAGCCGTTCTCCAACTACTGCAACACCAGCGCGGCGAACGCCAAGCCGCTGGTGACCCCGAGCACCCCCGGCAGCACCAACCCGAGCTCCCCGACCACGACCACCCCGCCGTCAAGCGGGTCGCCAACCGTAGCCTCGTTGCTCGCACAGGCTCAGACGTCTCTCAACGCCGCGAATTCCGCCCTGAAGAACGGTGATCTGGCGACCTACCAGGCGGACGTCAACCAGGCTCTTGCGGATATCAACAAAGCCGTGCAGCTCCAAAACTCGGGCGGCAAGTAGTCAGCCTGCGATCACCCGGCGGCATTGCGGGACCGGTCGGGCGGCGCCCACTCCATCTCGGGGCCGCCCAGGCGCGCCCAGCGGATCGACGCGCTGATCCTCGGCCCCGCCCCCGAGGCGACCTTAGGGACGGCGTGCTCCCAGCCCAGCTGGCACGAACCGCCCATCACGAGCAGGTCACCCGACGCCGGCCGTATGTCGATCGAGCGCCCGCCGCCGGCGGGGCGCAGCAGGAACGGGCGCTCCGCTCCGAGGGTGACTATCGCGACCAGGGTGTCGTCGAGGTGGCGCAACTCCCGGTCAGAGTGAAAGGCGACGCTGTCGCGCCCGTCGCGGTAGTAGTTGAGACCCATCGCGGCGAACCGCACCCGGTAGCGCCGGCCGACGGCCACGCGGAACCAGGCCAGCGCCTCGTCGGGCAGGGCCTCCCCTGAGCGGTACCAGCGACTCAGCCGCGGCTCGTCGACGACACGGTCGTACATGCGCCGGCGGTGATGCCTCCAGTCCACTGTGGATGCCAGCCGCCCCATGAGGTCGTCCGCCCCGCCGAGCCAGTCCCTCGCGACGTCGACCCAGGCGCCGCCACCGAGGTCGATCCGCTCGAACACCGGTGAAGGCCTGACCCCGACAGGGCCGCTGGCGAACAGGCTCCCCTGGAGCATGCGCCCAGGTTAGCCGAACAGGTGTTCGGTCACCACCTCGGCTATGGCCAGGGAGGAGGTCGCCGCCGGCGACGGGGCGTTGCGGACCGTGACGACCGCCCCGGAGCCGCCGATGCGGAAGTCGTCGACCAGAGACCCGTCGCGGTCCACCGCCTGCGCGCGCACCCCCGCCGCCGCCGCCACGAGGTCCTCGGGCCGAAGCTCGGGCACCAACCTCTGCGCCGCCGACACGAATGCCCGTTTGGAGAAAGACCCTCGCATCTCCGCCAGGCCGGGCCGCCAGTGCTTGCGCGCCATCGCGCGGAAGCCGGGATCGCCGATCGAGCGCGAGAGGTAGCTCAGCGAAACATCGCGGCGGCGGTAGCCCTCCCGCGCGAATGCGAGCACCGCGTTCGGCCCGACGTCGACGCTTCCGTCGACCCGGCGCGTGAAGTGCACCCCCAGAAACGGGTAGGCCGGGTCCGGCACTGGGTAGAGGAGACCCCGCACCAGGTCGCGCCGGCCCGGGAGCAGCTGCCAGTACTCGCCTCTGAACGCGACGATCGCCGGCCCGTCGGTGTCGCCGGCGAGCGCGGCGACCCGATCGGACTGCAGGCCGGCGCAGACCACCACCTTGTCCACCTGGATCTCACCGCCGGATCCGGTGACGGTCACGCCGCCGCCCGCCGGCACGAAACCGGTCACCTCGAACCCGAGGCGGACATCGAGGTCGCCGGCCAGTGAGCGCGCGACCTCCTCGAAGTCGACGATGGCAGTGCGCGGCGAGTGCAGGGCGGCGACGCCACACGCGTGGGGCTCGACCTGCTCCAGCGCGCCAGGGCCGAGCCAGCGGAGGTCCGGGACCGCGTTGGCGGTCGCTCGCGCCTCGAGCTGGCGCAGCGCCGGGATCTCGCTCCCGTCGCGGGCCACGACCACCTTGCCGCACTCGACGTAGGTGATCGCGTGCGCCTCGCAGTACTCCTTCAGCAGGGCGCGGCCGCGTGAGCACAGTTGAGCCTTGAGAGATCCCGGCGCGTAGTAGATGCCCGCGTGCACAACGCCCGAGTTGTGCGAGGTCTGGTGGCGCGCCACCGCGCCCTCTTTTTCCAGGACCACCACCTCGTACCCCCGCCGGCTGATCTCCCGGGCGGTCGCCAACCCGACGATCCCCGCCCCCACAACCGCGCAGCGATCCATACTGGACCCATGATGCCCCAGGTGGTGGCGGGGCCCGTCGACGCCTACGTCGACCTGCTCCGGCGAGAGCAAGGCGGTTCGGTGGCGGCGGTCTACGCGGTCGGCTCCCTCGCGCTCGGCGATTTCAGCCAGCGGCAGAGCAACGTCGACCTGGTGGTGGTAGCCGACTCACTCCCCGATGCCGACAAGGCCTCGAGGTTGCACCGGGCGGAGAAAGCGATGGCCCGCGCCGGGCGAACTGCCGTCGTGTGGCACACCACCTGGGAGGAGGTGTCGGGCGGCCCCCGCGCGGTCACGCGGCCGTCTCAGCTGGCGACGCCACTGACCTGGGCGATCCTGCGCAACGATCCGATGCCGCTGTTCGGTCCCGACTGGCCGGTCGTCTGGGAGGACGCGGCCGTGCTGCGCGCCTGGGCGCTCGACCGGCTCGCCGCCATCGCATCGGGCAAGAAGGGCCTGCTGGTCCTGCGCCGCGACGTCACCCCCCTGGTCCTCGAGACAGCGCGGCTCGCCCAGGTTGCCATCACCGGGCGGGTCCTGTCGAAGACCGAAGCGGGTGAGTCGGCGGCGAGCTTGGTCGCAACCAGCCACCGGCGCGTCCTCGTCGACTCCGCCGGCTACAGGCAGGGCGCGCAGACTTCGATGTACTGGGGTCCTTTCGAGCGCAAGTACGACGCGCTCGCCGTCATCGACGAACTGGTTGGCGCCGCGCGGTCTGTCTAGAACGCAAGCGCGTCACCAGCCGCGCATGTCGACCGGCCACACCTCTTCCACCTTGTTCGTCCCCGGGTCGTACACGTGCAGGTACTCGTGGTACGCCACGGTCGGGTCGACGTGCGCCGGCACTACCTGGACGCGGTCGCCGACCCTCGGGAGCGAGCCGCCCTCCGGCGGCGAGAACGTGATGTGCTCGTCGGAGCAGAACCACACCAGCGACCCGTCGGCCATGGAAGGGTTGCCGTGGTCCATCCCGAGCGCCTTGAGCCCGCAATCGGCCACGGCCCAACCCGCATGGTTGACGGAGATCACGGTGGCGATGACCGTGAGCGCGTTCGCGAACGGCAGGCCGAGAGCGGCGTACGCCGTGTCCATGAGCGCATAGGAGCCCGCTTGGATCTCGTTGGCAACCCTGTTGATGTCGTAGCTCCCGGTGCCTCCGGCGGACACGATGTCGCCGCCAACCTGCGCGTGCGCCTTGGCGAGGACGCCCATCGCTTCCTCGACCTGGCGGGTCCGCTCCGCTCGGTCGGCAAGCCCCACCGCGTGGCCCTCGTATCCCATCACACCGCGCACCTCGAGGCCCGCGGCGCGCGCCGCATCGGCCAGCTTGGCGGCGCTGTCGGGGTCGCAGCCGCAGCGGGGGAGGCCGACGTTGACGTCGATGAGAACCTCGCGGACACCGGCCCGCTTCGCCGCGTCGACTGTCTCGTCGGAGTCCACGGCGACGGTGACCCGAGCGCCGTTCCGGACGAGGGGGGACAGCCGTGAGGCGTCGACAACCTCGTTGGCGAGCAGGAGGTCCTCGCCGAGACCGGCCGCAGCCATCGCCTCCATCTCTTTGATCGTCGCCGCGCAGAACGTGCGGTGACCTGCCTCCGCCTGACGTCGTGCGAGCTCGGTGCACTTGTGGGCCTTCACGTGCGGCCTCAGCCTTGCGCCGGGAAGAGCCCAGGACATCGTTGCGATGTTGGACTTGAAGGCGCCGGCGTCCACGAGCAGCGCCGGGGTCTGGAGGTCTTCGACGGCTGGCATCTCGGCCAACCCTATCCCGGCCAACCTGCGGTCGCCCCTGGTTGATTGATGCCCGCCCCGGCCTTATCGTTCCCTCTTCGTGGGAGGTGGGCGTTCGTGACGGTCGCGGAGGTGTCGGAGCGCCACGTACGGGAGATGGCACGCCTCAACCCGATCTGGGCGGTGTTCGCCGGCATCGAGGCCCCGGCCGCTCTGACCGACTACTCGCCCGCCGGCTCCGACGCCCGGGCGGATCTGATGCGCTCGACCCTTCGCGAGCTCGCGTCCGCCGATCCCGTCGACGAGAAGGGGAGGCTCGGACGGCTGTTCCTGGCCGAGCAGTTGCAAGGTTCGCTGGCACTGCATGACGCGGGCGAGGAGGATCGCCAGGTGAGCGCGCTGGCGGGGCCGCAGGCCGCGATCCGCCAGTCGTTTGACCTATTGCCGAAAGGCTCCGACGATGACTGGGAAGGCGTGCTCGAGAGGCTGCTCCTCGTGCCCGGCGCGCTCGATGGGTACAGGACGATGCTCGGCCAGGGCATGGCCGCGGGGCGTGTGGCTTCCCAGCGTTCGGTGAGATCGGTGGCCCACCAGTGCGCGACCTGGTCTGCTAACGGCTGGTTCTCGTCGATGGCCGCTGCGTACGGCGACGGTCCGTTGTCGGCGCGGCTGCAGGGCGCGGCGGGACCGGCCGACGCAGCGTACTTTCAGCTGGGACAGTGGCTGCGCGACGAGTACCTCGCCGCCGCGGCCGAGAGATACGGGGTGGGGGAGGAGCGCTACCGCGTCTGGGCGCGCTACAGCCTCGGGGCGGAGCTCGACGTCGAGGACGCCTACCGCTGGGGATGGGAGGAGCTCGGCCGCCTGGAGGCGGAGAAGGCGGTTGAGGCTGACCGCGTCGTCCCCGGAGCGAGCTACCGCGAGGTGGTGGAGATGCTGGGCGAGGACCGCTCCCGCGGCATCGAGGGAGTGGACGCGTGGAAGATTTGGTTGCAGGATCTCACCGACCGGACGATCGAGTCGTTGGATGGGGTGCACTTCGACATCGCAGAGCCGTTGCGCCGCTGCGAGGTCGGGATACCCCCGGAGGGAAGCGCGGCCGCGCCTCACTACACCCCTCCCGGTGACGGCTTCGTGCGTCCGGGGCGGATCTGGTTCCCGACGATCGGGCGGACGTGGTTCACGACGTGGGACCTGCCGAGCATCGTCTTCCACGAGGCGGTTCCGGGCCACCACCTGCAGGTCGGCGCTGTGCGGATGATGGAGCTGACCCGCGCCCAGAAGCTCGGGTTCAATTCCGCCCACGGCGAGGGGTGGGCGTTGTACGCGGAGCGGTTCATGGACGAGATCGGCGGGTTCGACAAGCCGGAGTACCGGCTGGGGTTCCTGTCGATGCAGGCGTTCAGGGCGGCGCGGGTGGTCGTTGACATCGGGCTGCACACTTCGCGCCGCATCCCGCCCGACTGGCCGGGGGTGGGTGCCGGTTCGCAGTGGAACTACGAGATCGCCGTGGATTTCATAGAGGCGGCGTCGGGCCAGAACCGCGGCATGTGCTCGAGCGAGATCGACCGCTATCTCTCGATGCCGGCACAGGCCACCTGCTACAAGCTGGGGGAGAGGAGCTGGCTCGCGGGACGAGACCAGGCGCGGCGAGCCGCAGGCTCCAGGTTCGACCTGAAGCGTTGGCACACGGCGGCCCTCGGTCTCGGACCTCTCGGCCTCGACGCTTTGGAGAGGGAGCTGGCGAGCCTCGCCGGCGAGTGAACGTCCGGGTTTCATTGCATGCGTCGTGTATGGGTAGTGGGAAACTCGGGTTCGGGCAAGACCACCCTCGCTCGCGCGCTGGCATCGAAGCTCGGCGCTCCACACGTGGAGCTCGACTCCATCTACCACCAGTCGGGTTGGACAGCGCTTCCTGACGACGAGTTCCGGTCGCGCATCGCCGAGATCGTCGCAGGGGACACGTGGGTGGTGGACGGCAACTACTACTCGCGTCTGGGCCAGGCTTCTCTGGGCCGCGCCGACACGGTCGTGTGGATCGACTTCCCCCGCTCTGTGGTGATGCGCCAGCTCTTTCGCCGGACGCTGTGGCGTGGCCTGATGCGCAAGGAGCTGTGGAACGGCAACCGCGAGAGCCTCAAGAACCTCCTGCGGCGCGACCCCGAGAAGTCGATACTGCGGTGGGCCTGGACTCAGCATTCGGCGTACAAGGCGCGATACGACGAGGCCATCACCGGCGGGGCGTGGGACAAGCTCACCGTCGTGAGGTTGCGCTCGCCGGCGGAGGTGCGGGACTTCCTTGCCAGCTGAGGAGTACCGACGGGCTAGCTGAGGAGGATCGAGGGGTCGTCCCAGACATAGAGATGGCCTCTTGGCGAGCCGTTGAGCCGGCTGGCGAGGCCTCCGGGTGCCGACACGAAGGACGCCTCGACGAACCTGCCGCCGCGGGCCTGGTAGAAGGCTCGAGCGTTGGTGTTCTGCTCCAGGACATACAGGTGGAGCAGCTGGTGGTGCCGCAAGGCCTGGCTGGCAGCCTCGGCGATCAGCCGTGTGCCTATGCCGGACCTCTTCAGGCCGTGCGCTACATGGAGGTTGTCGAGGAGGCAACCCCACTTCGGGTCAGCGTCGAAGGCGAGGTGCGCGAAGCCGGCGAGGTCGGTGCTGCCGGCGGCTTGGGCCACGAAGGTCGCCGTACCACCGCTGTCGCGGTTCAGCCGTTCGGACCACACCGTTTCGCGGTCGGCGAGGACGTCACCGTCGAGGAACTCGTCGGAGTAGGCCCCGCGATAGTTGCGGCGCCAGCTGTCCGCGTGCAGCGCGCCTATGGCTCCGGCGTCGTCGCAGGTAGCGGTTCGGATGGCTACTTCGACCATGGCTGGCACGCACGCGACGGTAACGACGGCGGGCTCAGCCGGCGAGCGAATAACTCGAGGAAGTCGTGGCGGTCAGGCTGTGGCCGCCCCTCCCAGTGCGCCGCTCAGCCGGCGTGTGCTCTCGAGCAGGCGTCCACCCAGAGCAGTCACCTGCGCCCCGCTCTGCGGCGACGGCACCGGCACCAAGCTCAGCATCAGCGCCACCTTCCCGTCCGGTCCGAACACGGGCGAGTCGACATGGCTCACGTCGTACTGCCGGGAGGCGGTGATCGACGACAGGAACCACTCCTCCCGGTGGATCAGCTCTTCCGTGAGCGCACCGGCGAGGTCGCTCAGGCGGCTGGCGCCACCGCGCCGACCCTCGGCGCGCCCGGTCGCCCGGCTGCCCGTCTCCGCCGCCCGGATGAGCGACGCGAGCTCTTGGAGGCGGATGTCGGGCAGCACGTGCAACCCCACGGCGTATCCCCGCCGCCGGGTCGCGGCCAGCGCCCGCCGGTAGCGCTGCTGCGCGTCCTCGGGCAGTCCAGACAGCCACCGGGATTGCTCCTCGCTGCCTGCAAACGCGATCAGGGCCGCCCCGTAAGGGGGCCGGGTCGGCAGCTCCATCCCGAGCCGCATGGGTGTCGCCGGCACCCGGAGGTTGCGGACCTGGTGCACGACCGTGACGTGATCGCTATTGACCTGGAACGCGATCACGTGCCCGCCCGTCTCCGCTGCCAGCTCCGCCATGGCGGGCCGTGCCACGTCGAGCGCGGGGAAACGGGATGCGGCGGCGGTGCCGAGTCGTATGACCGCCGGTCCCAGCGCGTAGAGCTTGCTCGTCGGGTCTCGCAGCAGCCACCCCGCGCGCACCAGCGAAGCCAGCATCGAGTGGCAGCTCGCCTTGTGCACCCCCAGCCCCCGGGTTACTTCGGCGAGGGAGACACCGCGCTCGGGCCGGGAGGCGATCATCTCCATGAGGTCCACGACCCTGTCGGTTTGGGGAGACGGTCGCGGCGCCATCGAGGTCGCATATTACGACCGTTGCGTCGGCATATGCGACCATGGCACCATGAGCCGCGATGGGAGGGAACAACTCAGGTTTGCAGGGCAAGGTTGGCGTCGTCACGGGCGGAGCCGGGGGGATCGGCAAGGCGATAGGCCGCAGGTTCTGCGAGGAGGGGATGAAGGTCGTCCTAGCTGACGTCCTGGCCGAGCCGCTCGACGAAGCCGTCCGGGAGCTCACGAAGGACGGATACGACGCGGCGGGTGTAGTCACCGACGTCACCGACTATGCCTCCGTCGAGCACCTCGCCAAGGAGACGGTGTCCCGCTACGGCGCGGTGCACGTCGTGTGCAACAACGCCGGCACGGGCGGCGTGTCCGAGGGGTACATGTGGGAGCACGACCTTGCCGACTGGCGGTGGGGGATAGACGTCAACGTGCTGGGCGTCATCCACGGGATCAAGGCGTTCGTCCCGATCCTGCTCGAGCAGGACGAGGGCCACGTCGTCAACACCTGCTCGGGCAACGGCGGTCTCGCACCGATCGCACGCGGTGCACTCGGTGGGCCGGCGATGGCCGTGTACCCGATGACCAAGGCCGCGGTGCTCTGCCTCACCGAGAGCCTCTACACCCACCTCCAGTTGGCTGAATCGAACGTCAAGGCGCACGTTCTCTTCCCGGCGGGCTTCTTGAACACAGGCATCTGGGAGTCGTGGCGCCACCGTCCGGAGCAGTACGCGCCGACCCAGGAGCGCCGCACGCCCGAACAGACCCTCGACGCGGTCCTGCAACGGTTCGACGGCGCCGGCCTTCAGGTTAAGTTCACGCCGCTCGAGAGCGTCGCCGCGCAAGTGATCGAGGGCCTCGTCGAAGACAAGTTCTGGATGATGGGACCTCCATCCCCCGGCGACGAGGTCATCACCAAGAAGGCAGCCTCCATCGTCAGCCGCACCAACCCCGATTACCTCATCGACACCCTTTCACAGAGAACAACGACGAAGGGAGCGAGCAAATGACAGTGCGCTACGGCCCCAAGCCCCCCGCCGCCCGAGTCGACCGCGAGATCGACGCCACCAAGGCGCCGATCGCGACCGAGGCGATCACGGTCACCTACCTGACCGACCCTTCGATCGTCGAAGCCGTGCTGCCCAAGCCGCTCGAGCCGGCGGACGAGCCGATCGTGCGGATCTCGCTGCAGCGGGTGGTGATCGAGGGCCGGCCGCCGTTCGGTTCGGCTGTCTTCTCGGTGGCGGCCCGCCACGGGGACGTTGAAGGTGACTACCCCCTGTTCATGCCCCAGTCCACCGAGCAGTCGGTGACGGGCGGGCGCGAGACGTTCGGTGAGCCCAAGAAGCTCGGTGAGATCAAGGTCGAACGCGACGGCGACGATGTGCGGGCGAGAGTGTCGCGGCTCGGCTTCGACCTGATCACCGTCAGCGGCAGCGTGACCGGCGGGCTCGACCTGCCGCCCGACCAGACCAACATCGAGTTCTACTTCAAGTTCCTCCGTGCACCCGACGGCGATGGCATCACCGACCCGCACCTGGTGTACGGGAGCTACCACCGCCACTACGAGGTCTTCGAATCCATCGACTGTGCAGACGGTACAGTCGAGCTCGGCGATTCGCCGCTCGACCCTGTCGCCGACGTGGTGGTCAAGGAGCTGCGCTCGATCACCTGGTGCCGCCGGCGGACCATCCAGACCGCGCGCATCGCGCAGCACGTGCCTCAGGAGTGGCTGCTTCCCTTCGTGCACCAGCGCTACGACGACGTGGCACTGCTCGCGGCGCAGCGCCCATGAATCCGCAAGACCGCTACACGGTCATCTCCGCGGACTGCCACGCCGGCGCGGACCTACCCGATTACCGCCCGTACCTCGACCCTGCCTACCGCGACGAGTTCGACGCATGGGCGGAGGGTTTCGTGAATCCGTTCGCCGACCTCGTCGAGCCCGACGCCGAGCGCAACTGGAGCAACGACCGCCGCCTCGCCGACCTCGACCGCGAAGGCGTCTGCGGCGAGGTGATCTTCCCGAACACCATCCCGCCGTTCTTCCCGAGGGGCAGCCTCTCCGCTCCTCCTCCCGAGACGCCGGAGGAGCTCGAGCTCCGATGGGCAGGGCTGAGAGCGCACAACCGCTGGCTGTCCGACTTCTGCGCTCAGGCGCCCGACCGGCGCGCCGGGGTCGGGCAGATACTCCTCGGCGACCTCGACGAAGCGGTCGCCGGCGTGCACGAGATCGCCAAGCTCGGCCTGCGCGGGGGGATCCTCCTGCCCGGTGTGGCACCCGGCATCGGGCTCCCACCGCTGTACGCGGAGCACTGGGAGCCGCTCTGGAGGGCGTGCGCGGAGACCGGGGTCGTGATCAACCACCACGGCGGGAACGCCGGACCGTCACCGACGGGCGAGTGGGCGAGCGACTTCGCGGTGTGGGTCTACGAGACGCACTGGTGGGCGCACCGGGTGCTGTGGCACCTCATCTTCAGCGGTGTGCTCGAGCGCTACCCGGAGCTGACGCTGGTGCTGACCGAGCAGGGATCCGGCTGGGTGCCGGCGACCCTCGACTCGCTCGACATCACCGCGGCGCGCTACGGCCGCTCGACGTCCGCGATCGCCCGGTTCGCGGGGCCGACCGCCGGATCGCTGTCGATGAAGCCGAGCGAGTTCTGGAAACGCCAGTGTTACGTCGGGGCCAGCTTCATGCGCCCCGTCGAGTGCGCCGAGCGGCACCGCATGGGCGTCGACCGGATCATGTGGGGGACCGACTACCCCCATTACGAGGGGACGTCGCCGTACACGATCGAGGCGCTGCGCCACACCTTCCACGACGTCGAGCCCGGGGAAGTGAGAGCCATGGTCGGGGGCAACGCCGCGCTGGTCTACGGTTTCGACCTCGACGCCCTCGCCCCTCTCGCCGAGCGCATCGGTCCCACCGTCGAACAGGTGGCGACGCCGCTCGAAGCGGTCCCTGCCGGCGCCAGCAGCACCGCCTTCGAACCCGATCCGATTAGGGCCTGGTAAGTCAGGGCCTGGTAAGGAGCACCAGTGGAGCCGTACCTGATCATCTCAGCCGACTGCCATGCGGAGCTGCCCACCGAGCGCTACCGCGACTACCTCGACCCCGAATTCCGGGACGAGTTCGAGGACTACCTCAAGGAAAAGGAGCAGCAGTCGCGCCTCGGCGACTTCATGGATCCCGAGTTCGCCGAGCAGTGGTTCTCCGAGAACGGTGAGGGCATCGCCGGAGGGTGGGATATCGCCCGCCGCGACAAGGAGCTCGACAACGACGGCGTCGCCGGCGAGGTCATCTTCCCCGACGCGGACGCCGTCACGGGTGTGGCCGGCGCACCATTTGGAGCGGGTCTCGGCCAGACAGGCGACCTCGACCCCGGCCGCGCCCTCGCCGGCGCGCGCGCCCACAACCGGTGGATCGCGGAGTTCTGCTCGCAGAGCCCCGAACGCCGCGCCGGGGTCGCCGTCGTGCCGATCCTGCAGGACATCGACCGGGCCGTCGCGGAGATCACACGCGCCGCCGAGGCGGGGTTGCGTGGCGGCATCCTCATCCCCGCCACATGGGGCAAGTACCCGCCCTACCACGACCGCCGCTACGACCCGATCTGGGCGGCGTGCCAGGACCTGCAGATGCCGATCCACACCCACTCCGGGCCGGCGCCGCGCGAGGACTACGGCGAGCACCTGGGCATCTACGTGACCGAGGTCCGCTGGTGGGGTGTGCGGCCGCTGTGGTTCGCGCTGTGGTCAGGGGTCTTCGAGCGCTACCCGCGCCTGAAGTGGGGCGCAACCGAATGCGGCGCGTTCTGGGCCAACGACCTCCTGTGGCTCATGGACACGCGCTTTCTCCGCGAGCACTCCGCCAAGAAGATGAGCCACCGCATGGAGGGCGACCTCACCATGCCACCGTCCGCGTACTTCGACCGCAACTGCTTCATCGGGGCGACGACGACGGAGCGGCGGGAGCTCGCGCGCCGCTACGAGATCGGCGTATCAAATCTCCTTTGGGGAAATGACTACCCGCATCCGGAGGGCACCTGGCCCAACACTCTCGACTGGCTGCGGCGATCGTTCCACGACATCCCTGTAGAGGAGACCCGGCAAATGCTGGGACTCGCCGCGGCAGAGGTGTACGGCTTCGATGTCGAGGCGCTCGAGCCGCTCGCGGAGCGGATCGGCCCCACCCCGGAGGACCTCGGCCAGGACGACGCGGTCAGCATCCCCAAGTGGGCTGCGGCGCGCGAGGCCGGGCGTCACTGGCTTACCGGCGCCGAGCCTCTCCCGGATATGGTCGGCTGACATGGATGTGCGCGCGCTGGCCGAGACGTCGCTCCGTCTGACCAAGGAAGGCGACCGCGACGGTTGGCTCGCCCTCTTCGCCGACGACGCAGTCGTCGAGGATCCCGTGGGCGTGTCGCCCTTCGACGGGGGGGTAGGCGGCCATCGCGGCAAGGAGGCGATCGCCAAGTTCCGCGACAGCGTCATCGCGACGATGGACAGCTTTGACTACGAGATCGAGCGTTGCTACGTCTGCGGCGACGAGGCAGCCGCGGTTGTCGCCTTCCACATCGTCAGCGGCGGCCACACCATGGACATGGACGTGGTCAACATCTACAAGACCGACGGCGACGGCAAGCTGGTCTCCCTGCGATCCTTCTGGGACGGCTCCCGCCAGGGGGGCTCGGGCTAGACGAATCGCTGCTCCATCTCACCGACACCCTCGATCCAGCTACGGAGGGTGTCGCCGGCTTTGATGAAGACCTGCGGGTTGCGGCCCATGCCCACGCCCGGTGGCGTGCCGGTGAAGATCACGTCGCCCGGATAGAGGGTCACGACGCGCGACAGGTAGGCGACGAGCTCGTTGACCGGGAAGATCATGAAGGAGGTGCGGGAGGACTGCATCGACTCACCGTTGAGGTCGCAGCCGATGCCGAGGTCATCGCGGTTCGGCAGCTCGTCGGGGGTGACGAGCGTGGGCCCTTGCGGCGCGAAGCCGGAGTGGGACTTGCCGAGCGAGAACTGGGGCATGGGACCGGAGCGCTGCATCTTGCGTTCGGAGATGTCGTTGCCGACGGTGATGCCGGCGACGTGGTCCCACCCGCGCGACGCGTCGACGTTGCGCGCGGTGCGGCCGATCACCGCGACGAGCTCGCATTCCCAGTCGACGTTGCCGTTCGCTGGCAATTGAACAGTGGAGTACGCGCCGGAGAAGGCGCTGACGAACTTGGTGAAGAACAGCGGATCGTCGGGGGGCTTGAGCCCGGACTCCGCGGCGTGCTCGCGGTAGTTGAGCGCCACTGCGAACACCTGCCCGGGGTTCGGGCTCGGCGGACCGGCCTTCGTCGGATCGAAGGGCTCGGACGGCGCGCCGGCGTGGTCTTTCACCGTTGAGAGGAACTCGTCCCAGCGGTCGTACACGTTGCCGGGGTCGAAGCCGGGGATCTCCCTCATCTTGTCGCCCTCGACGAGCTTGAGCTTGCCGGCGACGTTGGCGATGCGCATCTTCAGACCGTAGCCAGCGCGTGGAGAGCGAGGCCGGCGAGAGCTCCGACGACGGTTCCGTTGATGCGGATGTACTGCAGGTCCGGGCCGAGGAGCAGCTCGAGGCGCCGAGACGTCTCGGCCGCGTCCCAGCGGTTGATGGTCGTCGACACGAGGGCCACGAGCTCGTGCCCGTAGGCGCCGAGTATCTGCCGGGCCGCCGCTTCGAGGCTGCGCTGCGCGGATTCCTGCAGGTCGGCGTCGGTGGCGAGGCGCCGGCCGGTCCTGATGATGAGTGTTTGAAGGTCGACGTCCTCCCAGACGCTCGTCGCGACCGTCCGCAGCTGGGGTTGGGAGAGCAGGTGCTGCTTGAGCTCCTCGCCGCGCCGGCGCAGCGTCTCGTTGGTCTGCAGGTCCTCGGCGAGCTTCACGATGCCGGCGCCGAGCTGCTGGCGGATCGGGTGGTAGGGGTCGTGGACCATCTCGGCGAGCACGACCTGGGTGCGTTCGAGGAGGCGGCCGACCATGCGATGGCCGATCGGGCCGGGCAGCCACCAGGGCGACCGCATCCCGAGCCGGGCGTGCAGCTGCGGCCCATTGCGCCGCAAGTAGAGGCGGAGCGCGTCGAGGCCGGTGTCGATGAGGGGCTCGTGCCTCTGGTCGCGGGTGAGCTGGGCGAGTGCCTTGCCAGCGATCGGGGCCAACTCCAGCTTCGCGGCCAGGTGCTGGATGTCCTCGTCCCTGATGAGCTTGCCGGCGTTGCCGACGGCGTCGGTGACCCTGGCCGCGAGGCGGCCGGCGTTGTCCGGTTCGGACAGCCATGCCGCGGCGCGGGGGATGGCCTGCGCGTGCTCCAGGCGCTGGATCACCGCCTCGGGGCTCAGGAAGCTCTCCTGCACGAAGGCGGCGATGGTCTCGGCGAAGCGGTCCTTGCGTTCGACGACGATCGCCGTGTGGGGGATCGGCAGCCCGAGCGGCCGGCGGAACAGCGCGGTGACCGCGAACCAGTCGGCGAGCCCGCCGACCATCGAGGCGAGGGCGGTCGCCTGGACCCAGCCGAGCCAGCCGGCTTCGCCCTTGAACGCCGTCGAGAGGCCGAAGGCGATGGTCACCGCGATCAGGAGCCCGGTCGCCTGCCGGCGGGTTCTTACGAGCAGGCCGGCTCGTATGGCCTCCGACTGAGTCCTGGCCTGCACCTCCTCACCGTACCCTCGGGGCGCGGAATACCCTTGGGGCGCGTAATCTCCCCGCATGAGACTCGACGGTCAGGTCGCTGTAGTGACGGGAGGGGCAAGCGGGATCGGGGAGGGGATCGTCACCCGGTTCGCTGCCGAAGGAGCGAAGGTCGTCGTCGCCGACATCGACTTTGCCGCCGGCGAACGGGTGGCAAAGGAGATCGGGGGTCTGTTCGTCGAGTGCGACGTGTCCGACGAATCTCAGATCGCCGCTGCGGTCGATGCGGCGGTGTCGGAGTTCGGCGGGCTCGACTGCTTCGTCGGCAACGCCGGCTTCGGGGGAGCGCGCGGCCCGATCACCGACCTCGACGCCGGCGAGTTCGACACGACCGTGGCAGTGTTGCTGAAGGCGGTCGCGCTCGGGATGAAGCACGCCTGCCGTGCGATGCAGACGGGCCCCGGTTTGGCGGGACGCGGCGGTTCGATCATCTCGACGTCCTCGGTCGCCGGCCTGATGGGCGGGATGGGACCTCACGTCTATTCGGCCTGCAAGGCGGGAGTGATCGGCATCACCCGTTCGGTCGCCCTGGAGCAGGGCCCGTTCGGGATCAGGGTGAACTGCATCAACCCGGGAGGGATCGACACGCCGATCTTCGCCCGGGGTCTCGGCGTCCACGACGACCCGGACATGTCCGCTCAGGTCACCAGACTCGTCGCGGACGGCGTGGCCGCTCAGGTGCCGCTGGGCCGGATCGGCAAGCCCGCCGACATCGCAGGCGCGGCGGTGTGGTTGGCCTCGCCGGACTCGTCGTACGTGACCGGTCAGGCGATCGTGGTGGACGGCGGTCTCACCTCGACCAAGCAGCTCGTCCAACTCCCGGAGCAATACCAGTGAACTCGCAGGTTCTCGACGCCCGGGGCACCCGCATCCACGCGGTCACCGACGGCCCCGAGGAAGGGCCACTCGTCCTGTTCGTCCACGGGTTCCCGGAGTCGTGGTACTCGTGGCGCCACCAGATCCCGGTCCTGGCCGGCGCCGGCTACCACGTCGCAGCGATCGACGTCCGCGGCTACGGCCGTTCCTCCGCTCCGCCGGACATCGAGGCCTACGGCATGCTCCACCACGTCAACGACAATCTCGGCGTCGTCGAAGCCCTCGGCCACGAAACGGCCATCGTGATCGGCCACGACTGGGGAGCGCCGATCGCCTGCAACTCGGCGCTTCTGCGGCCCGACGTCTTTACCGCGGTGGCGATGCTCAGTGTCCCGTACAACCCGGTCTCGTCGCGCCGGCCGACCGCAGCGCTGGCCGAGCTGGGTGCCGCCATCGGCGAGGAGTTCTACATCATCTACTTCCAGGAGCCCGGCCGTGCCGAAGCCGAGGCTGAGCTCGACGTCCGCGGCTGGGTGCTCGGGTTCCTGATCGGCGCGTCGGGTGACGCTGAGCGGCCGGCGGACGGCGGCACGATCGCGAGCATTCCCCCTGGTGGGATGATGCGCGACCGCTTTGTTGTACCGGAGGGCCCCGACAAGCTGCCTTCCTGGCTCACTCGAGAAGATGTCGACTTCTACGTCGGCGAGTTCGAACGTACGGGCTTCCGTGGCCCGTTGAACCGCTACCGCAACATCGACCGAGACTGGCGTGATCTGCAGCCGTGGCGAGGCCGCCCGATCGAGGTGCCTTCCCTGTTCATCGGCGGTGAGCGCGACGGGCCGACCATGTGGGGGGCCAACGCCATCTCCCGGTTCCCGTCGACCCTGCCGGCGCTGCGGGGCAGCCACGTCCTGCCGGGCTGCGGTCACTGGGTCCAGCAGGAGCGTCCCGACGAAGTCAACGAGTTACTCCTCGAATGGCTGATATCTCTCTAACCCTGGAAGTCACATGACACCTGACATCACACTGGGCAGTTGGTTCGCCAAGCGGGCTGCAGCCACACCCGAAGCACGAGCACTCACCTTTTGCCCGCAGAGCGAAGAGAGTTCGACGCTCACCTTCGCCCAGATGCTCGACCGGATAGACCGGCTCGCTGCCGCGTTCCGTGAAGGCGGTGTCTGCAGGGGCGATCGGGTCGGGTTCCTGGGTCTCAACCATCCGGCGTTCTTCGAAACGTTGTTCGCTGCGGCGCGACTCGGGGCGATCTTTGTCCCCCTCAACTTCCGGCTCACAGGACCGGAGCTGTCGTTCATCATCTGCGACGCCGGCATACACACTCTCGTGACGGACGCCGATCACCAGTCGGTCATCGACTCGATCCGCGACGAGATCCCCGTGCGCAAGCACATCGGTGTCGGTGCGGAGCTCGAAACCACGATCGGTTCCCACGAGCCGCTCGACATGGTCGAGCCCGGAGAACCCGAATCCGTCGCCGTGATCATGTACACGTCTGGCACGACCGGTCGCCCCAAGGGCGCCATGCTCACCCACGCCAACCTGTGGTGGAACAACACCAACAACCTCCACATGTTCGACGTCCTCGGTGCCGACGTGACCCTGGTGGCGGCGCCGCTGTTCCACATCGGCGGGCTCAACGTCACGACGCTGGTCACGTGGCAGCGCGGGGGAGAGGTCGTGCTGTTCCGAACCTTCGACCCGGGTGCGTGCCTGGAGGCGATCCCCCGCTACGGGGTGACGACGATGTTCGGCGTGCCGGCCATGTTCCTCTTCATGAGCCAGCACCCGGCGTTCGGTACCACCGATCTCACCAGCGTGCGCACGCTGGTCTGCGGCGGCGCCCCGGTGCCCGAGCCGCTGATCAAGCTGTACAACGGCCGTGGCATACCGATCCAGCAGGGTTACGGGTTGACGGAGACGTCGCCGGCGGTGTCGTTTCTGGGGCCCCAGTACGCGCTGGCGAAGGTGGGGTCAGCGGGGCGGCCACCGCTGTTCGTGGAGATCAAGATCGTCGACGGTGACGGCCGGCGCGTCGATGAACCCGGTGGGCGCGGCGAGATCTGCTGCCGGGGTCCCAACATCATGAAGGGCTACTGGAACCGGCCCGACGCGACCGCTCAGGCGATCGACGAGCAAGGCTGGTTCCATACCGGCGATGTCGGCTACCTCGATGACGAGGGCTTCCTCTACATCGCCGACCGCGTCAAGGACATGGTGATCAGCGGCGGCGAGAACATTTACCCGGCCGAGGTCGAGAGCGTGCTCTACGAGCATCCGGCCATCACCGAAGTCGCGGTCATCGGTGTACCGGACGAGCGGTGGGGCGAAGCCGTGGCGGCTGTGGTCGTACTCAAGGAGGGTGCTTCTCTCAGCTTGGACGAGTTGCGCGACTTCGCCGGTCGTTCGCTGGCCCGTTACAAGCTGCCGAGTCATCTGCACTTCGTCGACGTGCTGCCTCGTAACCCTGCGGGCAAGGTGCTGAAGTTCGAGCTTCGTGACAGGGTTGCCGAGGGCGGGCCGTAGCATGGGCTCATGCCCGAGGTAAACGACTGGAACCAGAAGATCATCGAGGAGTTCCGCTCCAATGCCGGCCGCGTCGGAGGCCAGTTCGAAGGCGCTCCGGTGCTGTTGCTTCACACGACCGGTGCGAAGTCAGGAGCGGAGCGGGTCAACCCGATGATGTACCTCGACCTGGACGGCCGGCGCTTCGTGTTCGCCTCCAAGGCCGGCGCGCCCACGAGTCCGGACTGGTACCACAACCTCGTCGCGAACCCAGCCGTTCGAGTCGAGGCCGGCTCCGAGGAGTACGGGGCCACCGCCATGCCCGTCACGGGTGACGAGCGCGACCGCGTCTACGCCGAGCAGGCTCGCCGGTATCGTGGTTTCGCCGAGTATCAGGAGAAGACCGATCGGGTCATCCCTGTGGTCGAGCTGGTTCGCGTATAGCTCCTAGCTGTTCTTCTTGGCGGTGGCCTTGCCGCCCTTGCGGCCGGCCGCCTTGTGCTGAGCGGTCGTGCCGCCCTGCTTCGAACTGCCGGAGCTCCCGCCCGACCCGGACTTCTTGCCGCCGTGGCTCGAGGCGCTGGGTGAGTTGGCGATGCGTGCCGCACGCTGCTTGGACATGCCCTTGTCCTTGAGAGCTTCGTACTGCTTCTCGTTTTTGACGTTGGCTTGCTTGGATGGCATGTAGTTACTCTTCCCAGATTCATCGGGTTCACGTGTGGGTGAGCGGTCGAGTGCAGGGGGTGTGGTACCGCCAGTCGTGCGCCGATGTCGCTCGGGCCGCCGGCGTCTGCGGGTGGGTGCGCAACCTTTCGGACGGGCGGGTGGAGGCGGTGTTCGAGGGCGGTGCCGAGTCGGTCGACCGGATGGTGGCGTGGTGCCGGGTCGGGCCGCCGCGCGCCTCGGTGGTCGGCGTCGAGGTGGCGCGGGAGCAGGCGGAGGGTCTCGGCGGCTTCGCCGTCCGCTGAGCCGGCGGGCTGCGGCGGGCTGCGGCGGGCTACGGTGCCGCCCCATGAAGAGCATCCTGGTGACTGGGGCGTCCACGGGCATCGGCGAGGCATGCGCGCTCGACCTCGACCGGCACGGGCACAAGGTGTACGCCGGCGTTCGTCGTTCGGCCGACGGTGATCAGCTCGCCTCGAAGGCCTCGGACCGCCTGGTACCTGTGATCCTCGACGTCACCGATCAGGCGACCATCGACGCAGCCGCCAAGCGCATCAGCGAGGAGTCCGGCAACGAGCTACACGGCCTCGTCAACAACGCCGGCATCGGCCGCGGTGGCCCTCTCGAGTTCCTCGAGCTCGACGAGTGGAGGGAGCAACTCGAGGTCAACGTGGTGGGCCAGGTCGCCGTCACCAAGTCGATGCTGGGCCTGATCCGCTCCGGCCACGGGCGGATCGTCTTCATCGGCTCGATCGGCGGCAAGGTCGCCACCATGATGATGGGTCCTTACAACGCGTCGAAGTTCGCGATCGAGGGCATCGGCGAGGCTCTGCGGCACGAGCTGCACCCCTGGGGTATCAACGTGGCTGTCGTCGAGCCAGGCGCGATCCGCACGGAGATCTGGTCGAAGGCCACCGAGA
Organism: Acidimicrobiales bacterium; assembly: GCA_035533095.1. Lineage (NCBI taxonomy): Bacteria > Bacillati > Actinomycetota > Acidimicrobiia > Acidimicrobiales > Acidimicrobiales bacterium. The sequence goes on from DATLUM010000011.1 coordinate 43,995, forward strand.
CGGCGGACCAGCTGGAGGCTTCGCTTTCTGCGGAGGCGCTGTCCTTGTACGGCCGGCTCATGGCTTCGATGCGCAAGGCACTGCAGATGCAGACCCGTAACGCCGTGCCGGCGCAAAAGGCCGCCGACGCCGTCCGGCATGCCCTGTTCGATCCGCGGCCTCGCACCCGGTATCTGGTCGGTCGCGACGCTCGGGCTATGTCCGCCATGGTGCGGCTGCTACCCGACCGGGCACGCGAAGCTCTGGTGCGCCGGGTGGCGGGGCCGTGATCTGCTGCTGCTCTCTCTCTAGTTGGTGATCACCGCCTGCACCTGCTGAACCGGGAAGCCCGTGATGGTGGCGGTTGTGCGCAAGCCGCCGAGGTTGCCGGCAGCGCCGGCGAGCGACCAGGTAGCCGTCCATCCCTCGTCTATGACCACGTTGTAGGACCCGACGTAGTCGTAGGTGTGGGTGATCCCGCCTTGGGGCCACGGTTGCCCCTCGCTGCTGTACGGCCCGGTCCAGGTCGGGTAGCTGCCGTCTCCCCAGTTGACGCTGTACTCGCCTTGCGGCGTGATCGTGAGCTGCCCGATCGGCGTGTTGAACACGTACGGCCCGGGAGTCGTCTGCCCGTGCGTGACCAGGTACGCCGGCTTGCCTGTGACGGCGTACCCGGGCGGTATCGATGGTTGCGGCGTTGGCAGGGGAATGGTCTTCCAGAACTGCAGCGCCAGCGCGCCCGGATCGATCGGCGCCGGCCTCTGCCTCGCCGGCGGGCACGGCGGCAAGCTCACCGTGCCCAGGAACTGCATCACCCTTTCGTTGGCCATCCCCTGAGGCGGCCCGAATGCGATGCACGGCCCATGAGGACCGTAGGCCACGTACTCCATTAGGAATTCGCTAGTGGTTGGTGGCGCCGTCGGTGGCGGACTTGCCGGCTTCCCGGGCCTGTGAACGACATATTGAGCGCCGCAGAGGATTGAGGTGCCCAATGATCCCGCAACGCACCCTGACGTCTGATTATTGCCAGACGTAGACATTGGAAGGAAGAGAAGAGAAATCGCGGTTAGTCGTCCGAGCAGGCCTAGCACGGGCTCGTCACCGTTGTAGGAACTGCGAAGTCTTCGTTGTCGGAGAGGGCCCACGGCGTCGGATTCAAATGAGTCGGATCTTGTGCATCGGTCTTCAGGCTGAGTTGCCAATACTCCGATGCGGCTGGCGGACCGGGCTTGACTTCGACTGCTGAGAGATCGCTCGACGTCGCGACGAAGATGCACCCGCCTGTCCAGGAGATCAACCGGTTCACTGTTGTAACGCGGTCCCCGGGAGTCGCTTTGACATTACTTAGGCCCGACTCCAGACCCTGCTGGAAGACCTTCACTTCGACCGAGAAGAGAGGATCTTGATAGATGGCCTGGAGTTCCCTAGTAACCCCAGGAGAGATTCGACGCGACGCCACGACGGATCGCACTGCGTCGCCGTTGATGTGATTCAGGACCTTGAAGACGGCGTCGACGTATGCCGGCGTGATGACCGCCGGCACGACATCCGGATTCGGGCCAGGAGCGGCAGGGGGTCTGGTGCTCTTCTTACCGCCCCCGGAGCAGGCCGGCACCACTGAGAGCAACAAGGCCGTCCCGAGTGCCAGAATCCTGCGTCTCATAGGTTCTCGAGAACTTTCGCACACCGGACAGATGCCCGCAATAGGGACTTCGGCCCCCCTCCGCCGGGAGGCAGGTCAAGACGTGTCCGGGGGTGCCGGCGGGTCCGTAGGCGGCCTCGGCGGCGGGGGTTTCTTTACCGAACAAACGTTCGATCAGTCAAGGCAGAAATGCAAATCGTCAACCACTCTCAGGTCTGGGAGATCCTGCCAACCCTGCAATGAGGGAGACGTCCGGCGGTTCTTCTAGAAGCTGGCCGGGCTGATGTGGGTCGCGGCCGGCGAGGATCGGGTGCCGGAACGCAACGATCACCACTACGAGCAGGATCAAGGCCCCCGCGACCGTCACGGCGCGGATTCCCACGACGTTCGCTATCGTTCCCTGCGCGATTGCGCCGATCGGGTAAAGGATCCCGAGCGCCATCATGTAGAGGCCGAGCATCCGGCCCCGCAGCGCGTCAGGGGCGTTCAACTGGATGATGGTGTTGCATCCGGCAAGCACACCGATATAGGCGGAGCCGACAAGCACCATCGCCACGGCCGCCACCCACAGAGCCGGCGAAAGGCCATACAAGACGAGCAACAGCGAGACGGCGATTAGATCGGCGAGCAGCACCAATCTTCGCCCGAACCGCGCGGCGAGAGGTGTCAGCGCCAGCGCCCCCAATACCGCACCGATGCCCTGCGCCGTCACGAGCACCGATGTACCGGACGCTTTCGAGTGGAACGCCTTCAACGCGACCGCTGGTATCAAGGCAATGAACGGCGACGCGGTCAGGGCGACCACCGATATCAGCATCACGGCTAGGCGGGCCGCAGGTGTCCGGGCCGTCGCTCGCAGGCCGTCGCGCAGCCGCTTCGACACTGACTCCACCTGGCCCTCTATCTGCCGCGCGGGCAACCGCACAAACAACAGCGCGACCAAGACTGCGAAAAAGGACCCGGCGTTGATCCCGAACGCCCACCCGTACCCGCCGGCGACGATCGCGACTCCCGCCAGCGCCGGACCTATCACCCTTCCGAGGTTGAATTGGGCTGAGGACAAAGAGATCGCGGATCCGAGTTCCCCCGGTGGTACGAGGTTCGGCAGCATCGCTTGGTAGGCGGGGAAGCCGATCGCGGACATGGCTCCTCCACCGAAGACCAACACGGTGACGGCGGCGGGGGAGGCGTGACCGGTGGCGGCGAGGATGGTCAGGGCGGCGGCGAACACCGTCTCGCCGACGGTCGTGACGAACAACCACTTCCTCCGGTCCATCCGGTCCGCCATCAGCCCACCCACTGGCGACAGCAGCCCGATAGGCAGGAACGCCGCGGCCGCCACCAGGCCTGTCCATCCGGCCTTGCCGGTCTTTTCGGTGACGAGGACCCCGACCGCCACCGTCTGCATCCACGACCCGATGTTGGACAGCAGGGCTGCTGACCAGATGAGCGCGAAGTTGCGGTAGCGCAGAGGGCGAAGCGAGCTCAGCATCGGCACGCCGAGCCTACGGGCGATTGCCCGGCAGGAGGCCCGGCGGCGGGCTCTTCCTGTTTGTCAGCCCGGAGAAGATTGACTAGACCGACGGCTGTGTACGTACCGAAAGCCGATCGGACACTCGGCGAGGAGGAGTGGCGGGCCTTCGTGGACTCGCAGAGATTCGGGCACATGATCGCCGCCGGGGCGGGCGAAGCGTGGGACTACCCAGTGGTCGCGCCGACTCAATTCGTCCTCGATCACGACGAGGCGGTCATGCACTTCGCCGCGCCCAACCCCATCCTGAAGGCGCTCGCCGAGAACCCGAACGCGGTTCTCTCGGTCGCCGGCGACTGGGCGTTCATCCCTTCGGCCTGGAAGGCGATCGACGGCGAGGACCCCGCCCTGGGGATCCCGACCACCTACTACGCGGCGGTCCAGCTGCGGGGCCGGGCGCGACTCGCGAGCTCCAACGCCGAGACCGCCGCCGTCCTGCGCCGCCAACTCGCAGTCCTCCAGCCCGAAGTGCCGGTGGCCGATCCGGAGGAAGCCCACCCCCAGAAGCTGAACGGCATCCGCGCGGTCACCCTCCACGTCGAAGACGTCATCACCAAGTTCAAATACGGGGGCAACGTCGACGAGGCACACCGCCGCGCGGTCATCGAGCACCTCAACAAGCGCGACGGGCCCGGCGACGACGCGGCCGCCCGCCACACCCAACGAAGGCTCGGCTCCGAACCTCTCTAACTCGTGACAGGCAGACGCTTGCGAAGGAACTCGACCGTCACCGGCCAAGACTGTGCTGCCGCGGCGGGGTTGGCGAACGCCGGCGCCAGCAGGTTCTCGAACGCGTGCCCGGCCCCCGCAGCGATCCGCACCTCGACGTCGGGGCGCTCCGCGAACGCCTCGCGCACTCGTTGCGCCTGTTCGACCGGGATGTAGGAGTCCTGGTCGCCGAAGTGGAACAGGACCGGGCACTTGATCTCGCCGGCGGCGGCCAGCTGGTCGGCCACCCCGGAGCCGTAGTACGACACGCACACCGCCGGGTCGCCGGCGACCGCTGCCATGTAGGCGAGGGTCCCGCCTAGGCAGTAGCCCATCACGCCCACGCCGCCCGACACGGCCTCGTGCGAACCGAATTGCGACATGACCGCGAGCAGGTCGGACACCTTGGTGTCGTCTGGTACCTCGCCCATCCAGCGGCCGACCAGGGTGAGCCCGCGCTGCAGCCCTATCTCGTCGTGGGGCAGCGACACGCCGGGCTCGATGCGCCAGAACACGTCCGGGCAGCAGACCGCGTAGCCCAGCTCGGCGAGGTCGGCGGCCTTGCCGAGGATGAAGTCGTTGACGCCGAAGATCTCCTGGAACAGGACGATCCCGGGGCCGTGCCCGGCCGCAGGCAGCACCACGGTCGCGTCGAAGGAGCGCCCATCGCCCGCCGCTATCCGGAGGATCTCCTGGCTCACGCCTCACCCGCTTTCTCTCGCGACTCGCCGGCCGCGCCGGCGAAGATTCCCTTGGCCATCAAAGACGACTCCGACTTGTAGCGAGCGCCGTACACGGTCGCTCTCGCTTCGTGCACCGAACGGTCCTCCGGCGCCGCGGTGGCGGCCCACTCGACCAACTGGCACGCGAGGCGCAGCTCACCTGCAGACATCAACTCCAGCGCACGTGCCACCAACACGTCGGCACCACCGGCTAAAGACGCCACCTCCGCCGATAGGTGCGCGTCGGCCGGCGGCTTCAGCCGAGCTGGGTTCGCATCCCACCACCCCCCGTACAACCTCCAGATGTTTCGCACCACGAACTCCGGCTCGTCGTAGAGCGGCCGCAGGTAGGGGCGGGACAGCGCCTCCTCGGGGACTTTCACCGTGTGAACGACATCGTCCAGCGTGGCCCCGCCGTTCATCATCTCCACGGTCCGCGCGACCAGATCCTCCAACACAGAAGCGACGTCGAGCAGCACCGAGCGAATTCTCGCGGAGCCTCCGATCGGCAACCCGTGTGCCGGCACCAGCAGCTCCGGCTCCAGCTCGGCCATAGCCCGCAACGACTGCGCCCATTCCAGCGGATACCTCTGAACCTTCTGGGGATTGCCGGCGTTGGGGAAGTTCCAGATCAGGAAGTCCCCGCAGCACACGGCTTGCAACGACGGGATCCACGCCCAGGTGTGGTCGTCGGTCTCGCCCTTGCCATGGCGCAACTCGATCGCCACGCCGTCGACCTCCAGGAGGTGGAGGTCCGTGTAGACGACGTCCGGCTCGGCGACATCAGGCGGGAGGTAATGGTCGCCGAACATCTTCCCGCCCTGGCGTACACCTGCACCGGCTCGCAGTTGTGTGTTGCGGGTCCAGCCGAACTGGCGCTCGTTGATGATCCGGTTCCACGCGTCGGTCATGCGGTACCGCGCGAACCGCTCGACGACACCGGTGTGACCGAGGAACACCGGGCGCTCGAACCCCTGGGCGGACGCGTCGGCGACGAACGCCGGCGAGCCACCCACGTGGTCGAGGTGACCGTGCGTGTACACCAATGCGGTCACAGGAGACGCCGTCCATCGACGCAGCGACTCGACCACCGGACGGCCGGTCGCCGACCCGCTCGCGTCGAACGCCACCATGCCGTCACCGCATCTCACCGCGACCACATGGCTGAACGACTCCACCACCGCGACACCGTCGGCTATCTCCGACAGCTCCTGCGTGATGCGGTTAACCGGTTCGTCGGCCACGCCCGAGTCGATGATGCGCGAAGACAGCTCGAGGAGGTCGGCCACGCTGCTCAACTCCCGGCGAGCTCTGCCACTACAGGCGCGGCAAGATCCATCGCGGACTCGCCCTGAACCACGAAGTAGCTGACGCCCCAACGCTCACGCGCGGCGCGCAGCTGGTCGGCCACCTGCGACGCCGACCCGACCCACACATACGGAGACTCGTCGAGGTCCGCCACGCCGATTCTGAACAGCTCCGCCGTTTGCTCGCGCGCGGCCGAAGCTGATTCGCCGACGTTGGTTCCGAAGACGAGGATGTTGAGCTCCAGTTCGGCCAAGCGATCCCCGGCGGCCTGACGGAGATGGTCGATCTTTTTCTCCAGAGTCGAAGGGATGACCTCACGGGACGTGGACGCGTCCACGTAGCCCTTCGGGATCGCGGGGTTGATGCCGACGATGTCGGCCTCGGCGGCCGCCAGCGAGAGCATCTTCGGGCCGCCACCGCCGATCAGCACGGGCGGGCCGGGCCGCTGGACCGGCTTGGGCAGGCCGTCCAGCTCGGTGATCGTGTAGTGCTCGCCGGCGAAGCTGAACGCCCCGGACGCCCAGAGTCCCTTGTAGATCTTGACGGCCTCGGTGAGCCGGGCGATGCGCACGCCGGCCGGGTCGTGCTGGATGCCGGACTGCTCGTAGTCGGTGTTCATCCAGCCGGCGCCTATGCCGAACTCGAGCCGGCCGCCGGAGATCACGTCGATGGTGGCCGCTTCCTTGGCGAGGACGACGGGGTGTTTGTAGTCGTTGTCCCACACGAGCGCGCCGACGCGCAGTGACGTGGTCGCGTCGGCGGCAGCCATGAGCGCCGGCACCGGGGCGTACTGGTCGCCGAAGTGGTCAGGAAGGAACAGGGAGGAGTAGCCGAGGTCCTCCGCCTTGCGGGCGGCGTCGGCCCAGGAGCGGTGGGATCCGGCGTTGACCAGCTGCACGCCGAAGCGGAACTTTCGAGGATGGGGCACGGCCGTCACCCTACGCGGGCCCGTCCCGCAATGAATCCTGCCGGCAGGATCACAGTTCCTTCACATCTCGCGGCGACGATCGGACTGTGAGCGACGACCCGGCACGCAGCGACATCGCTCTCCTCTACAGGAGGGCCGGGTTCGGGCTCACGGGCGCCGAGGTCGACCAGCTGGTCCCGGCCGGCTACGAGGCGGCGGTCGACGGCCTGATCACCGGACTCAGCGCGCCGGATCCCGCCGGCGACGCCGTTGCTCCGCCGCAGTTCCCCACGCCGCAGTATCTCGGCAAGAGCGCGTCGCCCGACGAGCGCAAGCAGTTCGCCACGCAGCTACGCCAAGGGCTGGTGCAGCTGCAGGACTGGTGGATAGGGCGGATGGTCGCCACGTCGACGCCCCTGCGCGAGAAGCTGACGCTGTTCTGGCACGGTCATTTCGCCACCGGCGTGTCGAAGGTGCGCGACCCGAAGCTGATGTTCCTGCAGAACCAGCTGTTTCGCTCCCTGGGCGCCGGCAGCTTCGAGGCACTCACCCAGGCCGTCGCCAAGGACGGGGCGATGATGTTCTGGCTCGACACGGAGACGGACAAGAAGGCGCACCCGAACGAGAACTTCGCTCGCGAGCTGATGGAGCTGTTCACCATCGGCATCGGCAACTACACGCAGGCGGACGTGACCGCCGGCGCCCGGTCGTTCACCGGGTGGACGTATTCACGCCGCGACTACCAGTACGTGTTCAGGACGGGTCAGCATGACTACGGGGACAAGACCTTCCTCGATCAGACGGGCGACTTCGGTGGTGAGGACGTCGTGTCGATCCTCGTGCAAAAGCCGGAGTCCGCCAGGTTCGTGCTCGCGAAGCTGTGGAGCCATTTCGCCTACCCCGCGCAACCGAGCGATCCCGTGGTCGACGATCTGGTGAGCGCTTACGGTCCGGGCCTCGACATCACCGCCGCGCTGCGGGCGATGTTCCTGCATCCCCAGTTCCGCTCGGCGCAGGCGCGAACCGGTCTGGTCAAGCAGCCGGTCGAGTACCTCGCCGGCGTGGCCAGGGCTTTGAAGCTGGGCGTGACCGCCGGGAAGCTGACCCTGGCGCGCATCGCGAGTGCGCTGGGGCAGACGCCTTTCAACCCGCCGAACGTCGGCGGCTGGGGTCAGAACTCGTACTGGCTCGACACCGCAACGGCAGAGCTGCGGCTGAAGGCGGCGGCGTACCTCGCGCACGAAGCCGATCTCGGTACGGTCGAGTCGGTAGCGCACCAGCAGCGGGCCGCCGCCGTCGCGGACCTGCTCGGTCTCGATGGATGGGGACCGACGACTGCCGCGGCACTCGCCGCCCAATCGGACCGGCCGGTGGAGCTGGTGGCGCTCGCTCTCGTCTCACCGGAGTACGTGCTGGCATGACCGGCTCGCCGCACTTCACGCCGCCGCCACCCCCGCCACCCCCCGCGGCGGACCGCACCTCCGTCGCGTCGCGGTTCTCACGGCGGCACTTCCTCGCTGGCGCCGGGGTCCTGGCGGCCGCCACTGCGGGCGGCGCGCTCGCCGTCACCCGACCCTGGCAACAGGCACCCGTTGCCGGCGTGGATTCCGCCGCCGGCGGAAAGCTCGTGCTCGTCACCCTCTACGGCGGCAACGACGGCCTCAACACAGTCATCCCGTATACCGACCCCGCCTACCCGGCCGCCCGCCCAAGCCTGGGCTACAAGACCTCCGAAGTGCTGCCGCTGTCGGACGGGCTCGGCCTCAACCCCAAACTCGCCGGCCTGCAGTCGCTGTGGAAGTCCGGCAACCTCGCCATTGTCCGCGGCGTCGGCTACCCGAACCCGAACCTGAGCCACTTCGCCTCGATGGGCATATGGCAAACGGCGAACGTCGAGGACGGGAGCGGTGCAGGGTGGCTGGGTCGTTGGTTGGATTCCGCCGGCGACGGGCCCGAGCGCGCGATCAGCGTCGGCGCGACGTTGCCCCCGGTTCTCCGCGGGGAGAAAGAGGCGGCCGCCGCGATCACCGGCCCCGCGATCTCGTTCCCGGGTGACCGCAGCTTCCAGGAAGCGTACGGAGCTATGCAGAACGCCGGGCAGGACCGCGCAGGCATGGCCGCGGCCGTGGCGTCGTCGGGTCGCGATCTGCTCGGCGTGCAGCAGCGGCTCGCCGGGCTGGGCTCATCGAGGGGTGCCGGCGCCTCGAAGGGGGCCGGCTCCTCTAACGCCGGCACTGCGCCGACAGATCTCACGGGCGCGCTCGGCGTCGTGTCGGAGTTGATCGCCACCGGCTCGCCGGCGCAGGTGTACCAGGTCAGCCTCGAGAGCTTCGACACCCACGCGACGGAAAAGGACAACCACGAGCGGCTCCTCGCCGACCTCGACAGCGCGGTCACCGCGTTCTTCAAAGCTTTGAAGGGCAACCCGCACGGTGCTGACGTGGTGCTCATGACGTACTCGGAGTTCGGCAGGCGGCCGGCGGAGAACGCGAGCGGCGGCACCGACCACGGGACTGCTGCACCGCTCTTCGTCGCCGGGCCGAAGGTGAAAGGTGGGCGGTTCGACGGGGAGGAGCCGTCGCTGACGGACCTCGATGCCAACGGGAACCTGAAGTCCAACGTCGACTTCCGCCAGGTCTACGCCACGGCGCTGGAGCGGGTCGTCGGCACCGACCCCGAACAGGTGCTGGGCGGCAAGTTCCAGACCCTCGGCTTCGTGTAGGACGCTCTGCCCGTCTGCGGCAGTAGTGTCGGGCCGTGGTGACCGCGGCCGAAACTGCCGGAGCACCTCCCCTCAGCAGCCCGGACGGCGAAGGGATCGTGCGCACGCTCCAGCTGTGCAAGCAGTACCAGGGCACGGACTTCCTGGCCGTCGACAACCTCGACCTGAGCGTCCGCGCCGGCGAGATCTTCGGACTCCTGGGGCCCAACGGGGCCGGCAAGACCACCACGGCGGGAATGCTCACCACCCGGGTGATACCAACCTCCGGTAAGGCGTACGTGGGCGGGGTCGACGTTGTGAGACACCCCTCGGTCGCCAAGCAGCTGGAGGGGATCGTGTCCCAGCAGAACACGCTGGACCGTTCGCTGACGGTCTGGGAGAACCTGTACTTCCATGGGCGGCTCTTCGGGATGCCGGGCCGGCGCTGCCGGGTGGTGGCGGACGAGTTGCTCGAGAAGTTCCACCTCACGAAGTGGGCCAAGGCGTCCGTCTACGCCCTGTCGGGGGGCATGGCCCAGCGGCTGATGGTCGCCCGTTCGATCTTCCACCGGCCCGCGGTTCTGTTCATGGACGAACCCACCGCCGGCCTCGACCCGCAGAGCCGGTTGGCGCTGTGGGACATCCTCCTCGAGCTCAACTCCGAGGGCCAGACCATCGTCTTGACTACCCATTACATGGAGGAGGCCGACCGCCTGTGCAACCGGGTGGCGATCATGGATCATGGCCGGCTTCTCGCGATGGATACACCTGCCGCGCTGAAAGCGAGCGTGGGCGCCGACACCATCGTGTACGTCAAGGCAAAAGGTGACCAGGCTGCTCTGGCACGGCTGCTCGAGGCGCAGCTGAAGGGAGTGACGCGGACCCGTTTGACCGTCGGTTTGGATGGATCAGATGGTGTGGTCGAGGCCCACGTGAAGGGCGCTCCCGGCCTCGTCCCCGAGGTCGTGCGGATGGCCGAATCCAACGGCTACGAGGTGGCCGACCTCTCGGTGACCGAACCGACTCTCGAGACCGTGTTCATAAACCTGACCGGACGGGACCTGCGCGACTGATGGCAACCGTCACCAATCCCGATGCGACAACGTTGGCCATATCCATCGAGACCCGCCCGGCCCTCGTCGCCTCCCGCCAAGCGCTCCTGGCCCTGCTGCAGCGTGATCTCACGGTGTTGAGGAAGAACATCATCGAGTTCGTGACCCGCACCCTGGTCCAGCCCTTCCTGTTGGTCTTCGTATTCCTGTACGTCTTCCCGACCATCGGTCAAGGTGTGGGTTCGACGCCCCGCGTCGGTGAGAGCGTTGCGCAGGCCGAGTCGGTGTTCGCCACGATCCTGGTCGCGGGCGTGGTCGGCATCGCGATCATGTTCCAGGGGATCCAGGCCGTGGCCATGCAGATGGCACAGGAGTTCGGTTACACCCGAGAGATCGAGGACCGGGTCCAGGCACCCTGCCCGGTCTGGCTGGTAGCGATGGCAAAGGTGATCTCGGGCGCGATCCAGGGTCTGATCGCGGCGGTCATCGTGTTCCCGATTGCCGACGTCGTCCACGCGAAAGGGGTACACGCCCACCTCTCGGTCCACTGGGTCGTCCTTCTGACCGTCCTGCCGCTCGCCTGCCTGACCTTTTCCGCCCTCGGCCTCTTCCTCGGTACCCGATTCGAACCGCGCAACCTCGGTCTCATGTTCGGATTCGTGGTCCTGCCGATCACCTTCCTCGGCGGGACGTACTACGCCTGGACCGCCCTCCGGCCCGTCCACCTGGGCGGTTTCCACTGGCTGCAGGTGCTCGTGCTGGCGAACCCGTTGATATACGTCACAGAGGGTATGCGCGCCGCGCTCACCAACGCGAGCATCTTCCCCAACCCCCATTCGGCGCACATGCACCTCTATGTCGTCTACCCGGCGCTGCTGGCTTCCCTCGGGCTGTTCCTGTTCCTCGGCCTTCGAGGGTTCCGCCGGCGCGTGCTGGCCTAGCCGTGACCGTCCGACGGTTCGGCTGCGGCGCGGCCGCGATGAGCGTATCGTCTGGCGCATGACCGACAGCCGGCGCGCCATCACCGGGATCCACCATTTCGCTTCCACCGTCCGCGACGTCGAGGCGAGCGCGCAGTGGTACCAGGAGGTCTTCGGCCTCGAGAGGGTTCCGGTGACATTCCCGCATCACGAGCGAGAGGAGACCGGATATGCCGTCCTCCTTATCGATCCCAAGAGCGGCCTGGCCTTCGGGCTTCACCAGAACACAGGCAATCAGGGTGAGAAGTTCGACGAGTGCCGTACCGGACTCGACCACATCGGTTTCAACGTCGCAGACCGGGCGGAGATGGATAGGTGGGCGGAGCATCTCACCAGCCTCGGCGTCGAGCACACCGGCATCCGTGACATCACCGGCCCGATAACCTTCTCGACCCTCGTGTTCCGCGATCCCGACAACATCCAGCTCGAGTTCTTCACGATGGGACAGCCGGGGTAGGCGCGGCAGCTGTGATAGAGATCCTCGCCTTCAACCTCGTCGAGGGGGCCGATGAGGAGACGTTCGTGCTCGCCGACAAGCGGGTGCAGACGGACTTCGCATACCAGCAGCCCGGACTGCTGCGCAGAACGACGGCGCGCAGCGCCGACGGCAGCTGGGTGGTCATCGATCTGTGGCGCAACGCCGAGGACGCTGACGCGGCCGAGGCCCGGTGGGCCGACGACCCTGCGGCCGTCGAGTTCATGTCGTTTGTCGACGGGGCGACCGTGCGATCGAAGCGGTACTTCGAGCGCGAGGAGTAGCCCGCCGGCGCCGAAGTCCCGGGTCAGGGTCGCCCGTTCCCCTTCCGCCCGACAGTCCGGTCCCGGAGATCGATCTCCGAGGCGCTGCCGCGTGAGGATCCGCGCTGGTCGCGCACGTCGACGATCCGGTGAAGCGTGGGTAGCAGCGACTCGGACAGCTCCGGCCCCTTATGCAGGAAAGCGGACGCACCGGAGCGAATCGCAGCGGATCTAACCGTGTCGTCTTGGACGCCGGTGACCATGACCACTGAGGCACCGGGCGCTGCAGCGCGGATCGCCGGAAGCGACGCCAAACCACCCGTTCCCGGCATCGTAAGGTCCAGCACCACGAGGTCGGGTTGCTTGGCCGCGGCGAGATCTGTGCCGGTCTCCCCGGTGTCGGCTTCGCCGACGAGGGCGAGCGACGGGTCGGCGTCGATGAGTACGGAGAAGAGCGCCCGCATGTCCGGATCGTCATCGATTACGACCACCGTGAACGGCATAGAGCTCTACCTGCCCCCCTCCACGTTTCCCTCGGGAAGGACCTGGCATCCCTTCCTGGTGCCATGATCCGGGATCGTTCTCAACACTTCCCCAATCATGCACCAATGTTTTGCTCGCGGCTCGACCGGGATGCCAGGCTTGTGGTGATACAGGCGTACATGTGCCTTCTAGGCGCGAGAAGTGGGGCTTAGTGTTGGACTCGTCCTCGACATCATCGACGGTGGAAACGCGGCCGTGGTGGCGCGCCGGCGCCGCTGCCCTGACCGTCCTGATCGTCGGGCTCGGCACCACTGCAGCGGGGGCGGTTCTCGCGTCGGTCAGCTACCAGCATTCCGAACAGCGCCTCGTGAACCTCGAGGCGAGGCTGTCAGGTTTGGCCCTCACCGGCGCCGCGTCCGACATCCAGCTGCAACTGGCTCCCCCCGCCCGCATCGCCGCCGAGGGCGGAACTGCGAGCGGTATAGAGCGCTCTCTTCCTTCGCCCTTGGCCCCCGGCGGCTTCGCGCTCACAGAGGTCCTTCACGTCTCAGGCTCGGATCCACAAGAAGTGGCCTCCACTGGGCAGGCAGCCGCCTCGGTCGTGTCGTCCCATCAGAGGACGCAGGTGGTCGACGCTGCCGCCGCACACCCGTCGTCACTCGTCGTCGGGCGACTCGGCACCGGCAACTCGCAGCACCTCCTGTACGCCCTGGGCGCGCAGGGGCAAGCGGGTATTTTCGTCGTGTTCGCCGAGCAAGCGGTGCCGGGTGGGCGTCGTGTGAGGGTCGATCCCACCAACCCGGGAGCGAATCTCAACTTCGCGATCTATTTCGGAAGGTCGACCGATGCGGACTCGCTGCTGGAGACGAACGCCGCGCAGCTGCCCATCCGCGGCACCCGGGCCTCGACCACCGTGCCGTTCGGGGACGAATCGCTGAGCCTCGTGATCTCGCCCCGCGACTCGCTCGCCGGCGGGCTGTCCGAGTACGCGATGTGGATGGTCCTCGGCGTAGGCCTGCTGTTCACTGGCGTCGCCGCTGGCCTGGTCGAAAGGACGGCTCGCGGCCGCCGGCACGCCGAGGCGCTCGCCCTGCAGAATCGCGAGCTGTTCGAGGCGCAGCGCGACGTGGCCCAGAGCCTCCAGCACGCACTCCTCCCGAAGACGCTGCCCGACCGTCCAGATCTCGAGATAGCGGTCCGCTACCTGGCGGGGACCGCCGGCATGGAGGTCGGGGGAGACTGGTACGACGTCATCGAAGTGGACGGGAACTCCGTGTTCTTCACGGTGGGCGACGTCGCCGGGCGTGGTCTGGACGCAGCGATCCTCATGGGTTCCCTTCGCAGCGCCATCAACGCGTATGCGGCCGAAGGTGACAACCCGGAGGCGGTCCTCTCGAAGCTCGACCGGCTGGTGGACCTCGCCACGGACGGGCGCTTCGCCACCGTCATATGCGGGCGCATCGACCTCGCGACCGGAGTGATCCGGATCGCCAACGCCGGCCATCCGCACCCACTGCTGGTGCACGACGGCAAGGCAGAGGTGGTCGCGGTCTCCTCCGGGCCGCCCGTCGGCGTCGGCCGGGATTACGAGGCCACCACGCTCTCGTTGCCCCCTGGAGGAGCGCTGCTCGCCTACACCGACGGCTTGGTGGAACGGCGTTCGGAGTCGATCAATCGCGGGATCGACCGGCTTCGAGTTGCGGCCGCCACGACAGGACCGCTGTCGGAGATGCTCGATCGCGTCCTCGACGAGCTCGTGCCGGAGCACCGTTCGGACGACGACGTGGCACTGCTCGGCATCCGCTGGACGCCGTAACGCCGGCGAGCGCCTGAGCGACGGCGGTCGGCCGGCGCTCAGCCGGCGGCCACCGGAGTGGCCGGCGCGCCCCCGGCGTGACCGCCTTGCACCGCGACGTCCTTGGGCACCCTGATCGCGACGATCGAGATCAACAGGGCCACGCCCATCATGATCGACGCCACCATGAACGCCGCGCTGTCCCCGTGCACCTGGGCGGCGTTCAGCAGCGCGGTTGTGGGCGCGTGCCCGGCCTGGATCGCCGACGTGGCGTAATGGCGTGCGGAGGAGATCGCGATCGTGCCGAGCACAGCCAGGCCGAGCGCGCCGCCGACCTGCTGGCCGGTGTTCACGAGTGCCGAAGCGATCCCCGCCTCCTCGGGTGCCACGCCGGACACGGCCGTCACGGTCAGCGGGACGAAGCACTGGCCCATGCCGAGGGCCAGGAGGAGCAGCGGAGCGAGGATGAAGCCGTAGCTCGTGCTCGGCGTGAGCTGGGTCAGCCAGAGCAATCCCGCGAGGGCGAATACAGGGCCGACGAGGAGTGGGATCCGGATCCCGATGCGGGCGAGCCACCGGGAGGTGACGATGGCTGCGAACATGATCCCGAACGTCATGGGCACGAAGCCGAGGCCCGTGCGCACCGCGCTGTAATGGTGGATGTTCTGCAGGTAGAGCGTCAGGAAGAAGAACATCGAGAACACCGCCATCCCGAGGAACAGCATCATCGCGTAGACGCCTGAACGGTTGCGCGACTCGAAGATCGACAGCGGCATCAGCGGAGCGTCAGCGCGCAGCTCAACCCAGATGAACGCTGCGAGCAGAACGCCGGCGGCTATGAGGGGAACGACGGTTCCTGCCGACCCCCACGAGTGGTCGGCGGCGTGGGTGAGCCCGTAGACCAGGCTGAGCATGCCGGCCGTCGCGGTGATCGCACCGGGTGTGTCGAGGCGCCCCGGCTTCGGCTCCGCTTCGACGAGCACACGCGGGGCGAGGATGAGGCCGAGCGCACCGATCGGCACGTTGACGAAGAAGATCCACCGCCACGACACGTAGCTCGTGAGAACCCCGCCCAGCAGCAGGCCGATCGCGCCGCCGGCGCCGGACATCGCGGAGTAGACGCCCATTGCACGGTTGCGCTCAGGACCTTCGGCGAAGTTGATCGCGATCAACGAAAGCGCCGTCGGTGACGCAATAGCTCCGCCTACTCCCTGCAGGCCTCGGGTGATGATGAGCCAGGCCTGATCCTGGGCGAGCCCGCCGAGAAGGGATGCGCCGGCGAAGATGGCTATGCCGACCATGAACATCCGCCGTTTGCCGTAGAGGTCGCCGGTGCGGCCTCCGAACAGCAGCAGGCCGCCGAAAGTCAGTGCATAGGCCGTCACAAGCCATTCCAGGTTCGCGGTCGAGAAGCCGAGTGAACGACGGATCGTCGGCAGCGCGACGTTGACGATCGTGGCGTCGAGGATGACCATGAGCTGCGCGCACGAGATCACCACGAGGGCGAGGCCGGGCCGGCGGTGCACGTGCGAGGGGACCTGAGCGGTGGTGGGGGTCATGGGCGTCCCTTCTTGCCATTCGGTCTTGTGGGGGTCTTTGGGTGCTGGAGCGCTGGGAGGATGACCGAGTCGATCACTGATTCGAAGAACTGCCTGTCCGGGGCGGCACCGGTCTTCATCAGACGGAACATGCACATGCCCGGTATGACGGAGAGGATGGTGTCGAGGTCGGCCGGAACCGCGATGTCACCTCTTTCCACCGCCCGCTGGATTATGGCGGTGGCCATCGCCGGCGGAGCCGACATGGTCCGAAGTGCATCGCGGAGCTCCGGGTTGGCGAGCATCGCCGAGAGCATTCCCGCCATGACGGCGCTGCGCGGGACATGCTCGTCGTCGAGCCAGATCCGCTCCGCGAGAGCCAGGAGGTCGGCCCGGAGCTCCCCCGTGTCGGGAGCCTCCACGCCCTTGAACCCGCTGCATGCGAACGCGTCTGCGACCAGCTCAGCCTTGCTCGTCCAGCGCCGGTAGACGGTCGCCTTGCTCGCCTTGACGCGGGCGGCAACCGCGTCGATGGTCAGGCGGTCGTAGCCGATCTCGGCGACCAGCTCGAGTGCCGCCTGGCGCAGCGCGTCATCGCGGGTGCCGTCGAGCGGGCGGCCGGTACCCCCACGATCGAGCGCTGTTCTCGACATGGAAACGATACTGTCTCGTTTCGTTAAGGAGGTCAATAGGCCTGAGGCGCGCCGGCCGTGCGAGCATGGCTTGCTCAAGGGAGGGATCGGGCGAGTTGGTACTGCAATCGCGGTTCTCGAGGTCGGCGATGGTCTGCAGCATCGACCATCTCGCCTCCCATGCCGGAGTGTCGATCATGAGCCGCGGCGGCAATGCGGTCGACGCCGCCATAGCTACGAACGCGGTCCTCGCCGTCACCAGCCAGCACATGTGTGGCCTGGGCGGTGACCTGTTTGCCCTCGTGCACGAGCCTGGCGCCGCGCGCCCGCACTCACTGAACGCGAGCGGCCGCAGCGGATCGGGTGCGGACCCGGAACACCTGCGCGCCGAGGGACATCGACGGATGCCGGCCAAGGGCGACATCCGGTCCGTGCCCGTGCCGGGATGCGTGGACGGCTGGATGGCTCTGCACGACCGGTTCGGGCGCCTACCGATGGAGACCGTGCTGGATGCAGCCGTCCATTACGCGTCGGACGGTTTTCCCGCGTCGCCGCTTCTGGCGTTCATGGCACCTACCGTGGCAGGTATACGCGGCGGCGCGGACTTCGCTGCCGCGACCGGCGTGGGTGCCGTCGTCCGCCGTCCGGGGGTGGCGCGGGCGCTGGACGCCGTCGCCGGTGACGGCCGGCACGGGTTCTACCAGGGCGAGTTCGGGCAGGGTCTCCTGGAGCTCGGCCGAGGCGAGTACTCGGCGCAGGATCTGATCGAGGGGAACGCCGATTGGGTCGATCCTCTCCATGTCGACGCGTGGGGGAGCCGGGTGTGGACGGTTCCTCCGAACTCTCAGGGTTACCTCGCGCTTGCAGGCGCGTGGATCGCAGACGGACTTCCGCTTCCGCCGGACGCGAATGACCCATCCTGGGTGCACCTTCTGATCGAGTCGGCTCGGGCTGCCGGCTTCGACCGCCCGGACGTGTTGAGCGAGACGGCCGACGGAGCAGCCCTGATCTCCGAGGAACGGCTGTCGCCTCGCCGCGATGAGATCAGGCTGGACAGAGCGGCCGACCTTGGCGGTTCTTACGACGCCGGCGACACCACTTACCTGTGTGCCGTTGACCCCGACGGTTGGGCGGTCTCACTCATCCAGTCCAACGCCGCCGGTTTCGGAGCGGAGCTGGCGGAACCTTCCACGGGGATATTCCTCCATAACCGCGGCATCGGATTCTCACTGCAGCCCGGCCATCCAGCCGAGTACGGGCCGCGAAGGAGACCCCCGCACACGCTTTCGCCGCTCATGGTTACCGATCCGAAGGGAAGCCTGAAGGCGGTGCTGGGAACCATGGGCGGCGACGCGCAGCCGCAGGTGCTCCTGCAGCTTCTCGACCGCCTCCTACGCCTTCGCGAACCTGTTGGTGCGGCGATCTCGGCGCCCCGCTGGATCCTGCAGGCCCGACACCAGCCCCGCGGTTTTGACACGTGGGACGAGCGGGGGGCGGTGCACGTGACTCTCGAGCCGGGGTGCCCCAGCAGCTGGCCGGCGGGGCTGATCGAGCGCGGTCACTCTGCCTCGGTCGCCGGCGCCAACT
Organism: Acidimicrobiales bacterium; assembly: GCA_035533095.1. Taxonomy (NCBI): domain Bacteria; kingdom Bacillati; phylum Actinomycetota; class Acidimicrobiia; order Acidimicrobiales; species Acidimicrobiales bacterium. Next base: position 62,298 of record DATLUM010000011.1, read on the forward strand.
TCGGGCATGCCCACGCGATCGTTCGCCATGACGACGTCTTAGAGGGCGCCGCCGACCCGCGTGCACTTACAGGGGAAGCGGCAGGTTTCTGAAGGGGCTGCCCGTATCGCCGGCGCTACTGCTGGACGAGGCCGATGGCGTTGCCCTCGGGATCCGCGATCGACGCGATCGTCGCTCCCGCAGGCAGGTCGAACGGCTCGGCGAGAACACGGCCGCCGAGGTCGACCGCCTGCTCCAGCGACGCCTTCAGGTCGCGAACCTGTACGTAGAGGATCACCGCGCTGTGCTCTCCGGCGCGCATGTGCCCCCCGGGCCCGGGCTCGGGGCCCCCGATCCCGGCCGGGATGAACATGATCGGGCCCGGCCCCATCTCCCAGTTGAACATCGCCTTGTAGAACGCCGCTTGGAGATCGGGGTCCCTCGCGACGATCTCCCAGTGCACCACCGGCCTGGCCCAGTCCGCTCCCATGGTCATGAGGGTAGACCCCGCCGGCCGGGAAAGGTATAGGAGGTGTACGGCAAAAAGTGGTGTCGTTTGCCCGCATGCTCATGCCCGAGGCCGGCGGGACCGAAGGGTCCGCCGGGGCGAAAGCTACGGTCAGCCCCCCCACGGAAACTCGCGGGATGACGTGGTGACGGCAGCGAGCGCGTCAGGGTCGGGCTTCACGCCCAGCCCCGGGCCGGTCGGCACACGGATGCGCCCGTCCTCGAGGACGAACGGGGCCGTGATGTCCGTGTGCCAGTAACGGTCCGATGCGGAGATATCACCGGGAAGCGAGAAGCCCGGCAGAGCAGCGAGGGCGAGGTTGGCGGCACGGCCCAACCCGGTCTCGAGCATCCCCCCGCACCAGACGGGCACGCCGTGCGCCGCGCACACATCGTGCACCCGCCGCGCTTCGAGGTAGCCGCCGACGCGTCCCGCCTTGATGTTGACGACCGAGCATGCTCCGCGCGCGATGGCATCGGCCGCCGCACCGGCAGAGGTGATCGACTCGTCGAGGCAGATCGGGGTGCGCACGACCTTCGCCAACTTCGCGTGGCCTGCGACGTCGTCCTCGGGAAGCGGCTGCTCGACCAGCAGAAGGTCGAAAGCGTCGAGCTTGGCAAGGTGGCGCGCGTCGGCGAGGGTGTAGGCGGTGTTGGCGTCGACCTGGAGGAGTACGTCGTCGCCGAAGCGCTCCCTCACGGCTCGCACCGGTTCGAGGTCCCAACCGGGTTCGATCTTCAGCTTGATCCTGACGTACCCGGCGTCGAGGTAGCCCGCCACCACATCGATCAGTTCGCCTACTGACCCGGTGATCCCCACCGACACCCCGCTCGGGACCGACTCGGCCACCGCGCCGAGATGGGCGGCCAACGACTCACCCCGCGCGCACAGTTCCGCGTCGAGCAACGCCATCTCCACCGCCGCCTTGGCCATCGGGTGGCCCTTCACCGCGGCGAGACGCCCCGAAACCTGCTCAGCCGACACCTCCGCGCCGTCCCACAACCGCGGAAGAAGGAACTTCTCGATTACGTCCTGGGCGTCGTCGACGTACTCTGCCGAATACAGCGGCTCGTTCATCGCCACGCACTCGCCCCAGCCATCCGCGTCCGGTCCTTTTACATGAACCAGGAGCACGTCACGCGCGGTCTGCGTCCCGAACGACGTCCGGAACGGCGAGACCAGGGGCATCGCCACCCGGACCAGCTCAACCGCTTCGATCTTCACCGGGACTCCTCTCGAGGATGTAACAGCCGTCTCGGGTGATCGCCGACGCCACGAAACCCGCGTCGATGGCCGCACCCATGGTCTGGCGCAAGGCCTGGCGCCACCTCAGGGCGAGTGCCGGATCGGAACGGCGGATCCCGAGGATGTCGCGAGGCACCTGGCACGACACGACACGAGCCTCTGGAGGCCGGTCGGCCGTCACCACCGGAATGTCGCCGTGGCCGCAGGCGAGCAGGTTCACCGCCGGCGCGCGATCCACCTGAATCGGCGAGGGGGAGGTGCCCGGCTCGACGTCCCACACGGTGAGGCAGCGGTCGGTGGGGTCGCCGGCGTTGATGCCGTCGTTCATGGGCCCGTAGAAGTCGGGCTGGTACTCCTCGATTCGCGCCCCGAGCTTGGTGAGGTTGAACCACGCGTTGCGCTGGACCAGCGGGTCGAACGTCCACGTAATCCGCTCGTAGCCGTGCCCGGCTGCCCAGGCCCGCTGGTGAAGCTTCAGCTCGTACCCGATTCCGCGCCCCTGCCAGGCGTCGAGCACGCCGGAGATGTGCGAGTGGAGATTGCGTGCCGAGAGGTCGCCCCAAGCGAAGGCGAGAGACGCCCCGACGAGCTGATCTTGCTCCCACGCACCTGCGATGTAGTTGCGGGCGTGGGCCATGGCCTTCATCACGTTCATCGGTACCGCGCCGTACTCTTCGCCGCCCCAGATCTGGTTGAACAGACCGAACGCGAGCGAGATCTCCCGAACAGTCTCGAGTTCACGGATCCGGGGCATCAAGCCATCAGAGAAGGCGGCGTACGAGCTCGGTGAGCAGCGCCGCGCGCTCGGCCATGGACGGCACGTGGACCCACTCGCCCTCCCCGTGGGCGTTGCCGCCGACCGCTCCGAGGCCGTCGAGGGTTGGCACTCCGGCGCCGGCGGTGAAGTTCCCGTCCGATCCGCCGCCGACGGCCACACCTTCCAGCGGGCCGAGGCGGAGATCGGATGCGACCTGCGCGGCCAGCTGGAGGAGCCCCGCCGACGAGTCCTTCGGGAACGGCGCGCGGTTGGGGCCGCCTGCGACGACGAGCCTGGTGCCCGGGACCTGGGCGTGGAGGGAGCGGATGGCTGCATCGACTCGATCTTGTTCAGCGATGGTCTCCGCGCGGACGTCGACGTGGAGGAGCGCGTGGGCGGGGACGGTGTTGGTGGTGGTCCCCGCGGCGGCGACGGTGGGGGTGACCGTGGTCCCGACGTCGGGGCGGCCGAGTTCGTTGATGGCGAGCACCTGGTGGGCGAGCTCGACCGTGGCGTTGGCGCCCTTCTCGGGCTCGAGCCCGGCGTGGGCGGCCCGGCCCTCGACGGCGACCTCGTACATGGACGTTCCCTTGCGGGCGATCTTCAGCGCCCCGCCGTCAGCGCTCGGTTCGAGTACGAGAGCCGCCGACGCGCCGGACGCGAGGTCCTCGACCAGCCGGCGGGATGTCTGCGAGCCGAGCTCCTCGTCGGAGGTGAGGACCGCGGTGATCCCGTCAGTGGAGCCGGTCTGGGCGAGAGCGGCGAGAGCGTGGAACATCTGCACGATCCCCGCCTTCATGTCGAACGCACCCGGCCCCGTCGCGCGGTCTGCTGTCTCATCCACCGAGAAAGGCCAGCGCGCGAGCGTGCCGCGCGGCCAGACGGTGTCGAAGTGGCCGACCAGCAGGACCTTCGTCGGGGATGCGCCGAGGTGCCACACCAGGTGGACCCGCCCGTCCTCGGCGTGAACCGTCTCCGCCTTCACGCCGGTGATCCCGTGGCCCAGCTTCTCGATCACCGCGGCGCAGTCGATGATCCCTTCGATGTCGGACGAGCCGGACTCGGCCTCCACGAGGGCGGCGAGCTGCTCGAGCATCGCCGGTTGGCGCTGGCGGAGATCCACCCCGTGAAAGCTACTTGGCGAGGAAGTCGAGCAGAAGCTCGTTCACCTGCCCCGGCGCCTCCCACTGCATCCAGTGCCCCGGGCCTTCGATGCGCTCGTAACGCCATGGCCCGTCGACGAATTCGGCTGATCCGGTCATCTGCTTCTCGGTCAGGGCGAAGTCGCCGCTGCTCCACACGCCCATCGCCGGCGCCTGCACCTTCGGCAGCTCCAGGGGCGGTTCGACGAGGGTGCGCGGGTGGACGTTGGCGCGGTAGTAGTTGAGCCCGGGTGTGAGCGACCTGTTCCGCTCGAGTTCCGCTATCACCGCGTCGGCGTCGGGGTGGCGCGCCCACTCACGGAAGTTCGCCCAGCCGTCGGCGGACAGCCACTGCTCGGCGATCCCCTCGAACTGGAACAGCAGCATGTACCAGGACTTCTCGCGCTGATCGAACCCGGCGCCGGCAAACGACCCCGGGTGGCCCACCGACAGCGCCGCGACCTTCTCCACCCGTTCCGGGGCGAGTGAGGCGATTCCCCACACGACAGCCGCACCCCAGTCGTGCCCCACCACGCTCGCCTTGGCAACGCCGAGGTGGTCGAGCACGGCGCCCATGTCGGCCGCGAGGAACATCAGGTTGTACGAGTCGACCCCGTCGGGCTTACCGGACTTCCCGTAACCCCTGAGGTCCGGGACGATGACCCGGTATCCGGCCTCCGTCAGCGGCCCCACCTGCTTGGACCACAGCCGGCCCGTATCCGGGAACCCGTGAACGAGCAGAACCGGGCTGCCGCCGTCCGGACCCGACACCTCGACGCTGATGGCGACACCACCGCTGTCGACGATCATCCGAGCACCTCCAGCACCTGACTGCGATTAGGTCCCAACTGCGCTCCGCCTTGACCGGCGGCGACGCCCTCCAGCTTGCCCGCCACCACCGGGTCCGCGAGCACCTCGTCGATCCGGCGCAGGCACATCGCCACGTCGATGTTGGCTCGCAGCAGGTCGCCGTCCAGAAGGCCGGAGGTTTCGAGCCGGCGTGTGCCCAGCCATTCCTCATCGTCGGTCTCGTACGGGCGGCCGTCGATCAGCGCGTGAATCTGGTCCAGACGGTGCCGGTCGTAGCGCACAGTCGCGTCGTACCACGGCTGCAGCTCCGACTTCGTCACCTCCGACCACTCGGCGGCGAGCTTCACGGGGTCGAGGTCGCCCGAACGGCGAACCAGGTCGCGAAGCTCGACGGCATGAGTCATGCCGATGCTCACGCCGCGCCCGAGCGACGGGTTCGTGCACGACCATGAGTCAGCGACGGGCAGCAAACCGGTGACCACGGGATGGCCGCCAGGAGCGAAGTCCCGGATGCGGTCCTCGATCTTTGTCATCATCGCCACCCCGTCGTCGATCGGCTCCGCGTCGATCCAGTGCGCGGCCAGCGGGAGCATCCGCACGACCTCCGCCCATTTCGCGGGGTCCATCACGGCGCGCATGGCCGCATCCTTGGAGCTGGCGATCAGCGTCACCGACCAGGTGCCGTTGTCCGCGGGGAGCGTCAGAACACTGATGCTGCCGTAGTCCTGCTTCAGCGACCCGAGCATGAACGGAAGAGACCCGTCGCCGGAACGGAAATGCCGCCCGTAGTAGATGAACCCGGAGTCCTCCAGTGCTTCGCTCGCGCCGCCGGCTCCGATGTCCGACAGCCAGCGAAGCAGCGGAGAGCGCCTGCCGGTGGCGTCGACCACCAGGTCGGCTTCGATCCGCTCACCGTCCTCGAGCTCGACCCCCGTCACGTGCGGCGCGCCACCGCCGGCGGAAGGCGAGGCCAGCAGGCCGGCGACGGCGGCGCCCCGGCGTACGGTCACCCCCGGTGTCTCCTCGGCGACACTGGCGGTGACAGCCTCGACCACCGTGCGCCGACCGGTGATGCAGTCGAACCGGTCATCGCCTTCCCGGACGCCGCCCTTCATCTCGTCGGGGATGTTGGCGACAATGTTGTAACGGCATGCGCCGGCAGCCGTCAGCGCGGCGGCCAGCTCCGGCAGCTCCGCCTCGGCGAGCGAGCGGAACCGCGCGAGGAAGAAGTGGGCGAGACGGAGTTGGTTGACTCCCCGCCGCTCCCAGGATTCCCAGGCCAGGGACGGATCAGGCGGCTCGGCCGGGTCGCGCTCGACGACCAGCACCTCGTGCCCGTCCTGGGCCAGCAGCATGGCGGAGCACAGCCCCATCATTCCGGCCCCAGTCACCAGGACTTTCATGGTGCAAGAGGCTAAACGGCGCTGCCCGCGATGACCAGGCAAAAGACACGATCAGCCACCTTCCCCGTGGCTCAGTCGGCCGGAGTGAACGCCGGCTCTGGCTGAGAATCCGGCTGCCGGGAGCGCACCCGCGGAATCAGGCTGGCGACCGCCACGCCGACGAGGCTGAGCACGGCAGCGACCAGGAACGCACGGTCGTAGCCGGAGGTCAGCGCCTGCTTGACCCCGCGGCTGTGCGCCTCCTGCGCGGCGCGGCTGCTGGCGATGGTCGCGAGCGCAGCGAGGCCGATCGACCCGCCCACCTGGCGCGACGTGTTCAACAAACCTGACGCCAGTCCAGCCATGTGCACCGGCACGCCACCCGTTGCCGTCTGCGCCAGCGGGGTGAACGACAACCCCATCCCGAGCGACGTCAGCAACGTCCCCGGCAGGACACCGAGCACGTAGCTGCTCGAGGCGTGCAACTGCGCGATCCACAAGTACCCGCCGGCGGCTAACACCAGCCCGCCGATGAGCACTGCCGGCGGACCGAAACGACCCACCAACCTGATGCTCGACTGCGCGCCCACCACGATCGCAGCCGCCATCGGGACGAAGAGCAGGCCCGCCTTCAGCGGCCCGTAGCCGTGCACGACCTGCAGGTACAGCGTCAGGAAGTACCACATAGAGAAGAAGCACGCTCCGACCACGAGCATGGTCAGGTTGGCGACGCTCAAAGCGCGCGACCGGAAGAGCGACAGCGGCATCAGCGGTGCGGACGCCACGCGAACCTGGATGAAGACGAACACGCCGATCAACGCTGCAGCCGCAGCGAGCAGCAGGATCGTCCGTGCTGAACCCCAGGGGTGTGTGTCGGTGCTGACGATCGCGTACACCAGCAGCGCCAAGCCGCCGGTTGCAGTGACGGCGCCGGCTATGTCGAGGCGCCCGCCGGCGAGCCGGCGCTCCTCCGTCAGCACCAGGATGGTGAGGACGACCGCGAGCGCACCGATAGGTAGGTTGACGAAGAAGACCCACCGCCAGTTGAGGTAACCGGTCAACAACCCGCCGAAGATCGCGCCCGCCGCCCCGCCGGCGCCGCCGACAGAACTCCAGATGCCGAGAGCTTTGGTGCGCGACAGCCCGTCTTTGAACGTGGTGGTGATGATGGTCAGCGTCGCGGGGGAGAGGATCGCGCCGCCGAGCCCCTGCACCGCCCGGGCTGCCGTCAGCTCGCCGGACGTCTGCGCGATGCCCGCAGCGAGGCTGGCGAGGGTGAACACCCCGAGGCCGGCGAGGAACACCTTCTTGCGCCCGAAGATGTCGGCCGCGCGACCGCCCAGCAGCAGGAAGCCGGCGAAGGTGAGGACGTACGCGTTGACGACCCACTGCAACCCGATGGACGAATAGTGCAGCTCGCGGCCGATCGGGGGAAGGGCGACGTTGACGATCGACACGTCGAGCACGACCATGAACTGGGCCAGGCAGGCGAGCGCCAGGACTGTGTTGTCTGAGCCGTGTCGGGAGCGCAGCCTCGGCATGCGGCGCAGGATACCGGGATCAGTCCTCGGCGAGGATCTGGTAGAGCGACTGCCGGGCCTGGCGCAGCACGGCGGCTGCCCTGTCCACCTGGTCGGCCGTTCCCGACGTCGCGACCTGGCGGGCGGCCATGTGCAGCTGCACCATCGCGTTGCGCGCGGCGAGGCGGCCGCCCATCTCCTGGTTGTCCCAGTCACGGTCTTCGCCACCCGATTGCTCGGCTTCGGTGCGGCCCTCGTCGGTGAGCTCGTAGGTGCGCCGGCCGTCCTGCTCGGACGCCCGGACCAGGCCGGCGTCCTCGAGCATCTGCAGGGTGGGGTACACCGACCCCGGGCTCGGGCGCCACATGCCGCCACTCTTCTCCTCGAGCCGGCGGATCACCTCGTAGCCGTGTGCCGGCCCGTCGACCAGAGCGGAAAGCACCTCTGCTTTGACGTCGCCCCGGCGCATCCTGCGGCCGCCACCGCCCCACGCCCTCTCGAAGAATCGCTGCTCCACTACATCGCCCAGCCGGAAATCGGCCCAAGGCGGACCTCCATGCCGGTGGGACCTGGGTCCTCCATGCCTGCCCATGCTGCATACCTCCTGATCATGACGAGCCGATATTCAGTATCGACTGTCGCCATCATATCGCGATATATCGTTAACGGTTGCTGTTCTTCGGGTCCGGGGGTAGGTTCGGGGCGATGGATGCCGCCGGCGTGGTCACGGACTTCCTGAAGCTGCTCGAGGTGCGCGACGTGGACGCGGCCTGCGACCTTCTGGCGGACGACGTCGAATATATGAACGTGTCGCTGCCGACGATCCACGGCCGGGAGCGGGTGCGGCGGATCTTCACGCGGATGATGGCCCGCAGGTCCGCCGGCTTCGAGGTCTACTTCCACAACGTCGCCGTCGACGGCACGTCTGTGCTGACGGAGCGGACCGACGTGCTCATCTTCGGGCCCGTCAGGGTGCAGATCTGGGTGTGGGGCCACTTCGACGTCGCCGCCGGGCAGATCACCGTGTGGAAGGACTACTTCGACTGGTGGAACGTGGCGGCCGCGACCGTGAGGGGGTTGGTCGGGGCGGTGGTGCCGTCGTTGAGGCCGAGGCCGCCAGTTTTGACGGTCTAGGGAAGGCCGGAGGCGAAGCTCTCGATGAGGCGGGCCAGCTCCACGGGCTGATCTCCTTGGACGCTGTGGCCCGCGTCGACGTGCTCGATCCGCGCGTGAGGCACCCGGCGCGCAAGCTCGGCCTCGTCCGCATCGTCGACCACCGACTGAGGCCTCGTACCCCGCACGAGCATCAGCGGGACCTTGATCTCTGCGAGGGCGTCCCACAGCTCCTTGAAGGTCGCGAACCTGGTTGTGTCGTCCGGTGGTGGTTGAACGCTGCGGTGGCGCGCGTAGCGCCAGACCCAGCTTCCGTCCTCGCGCTGCTCGGCGTTGTGCAGGATCACGCGCCGCAGCGACGCCACGCTGCGGGTCGGGTTGTGCTCGATCGTGCGGGCGAGGATGGCATCGAAGTCGGGAAAGCTCTCCGGGCCGTTCACGAAGGCCGTGATCGCCTGTGACTTCTGGTTGTTCACACCTGGAGTGATGTCGACGAGCACCACGGAGCGCACCAGCTCCGGATGGTGGTGGGCGAGCGCGATGGTGGTGAGGCCACCGAGCGACATGCCCACGACTGTCTTCGCTCGCGGGGCGAGCTCGCGTATGACCTTCGCGACGTCCTCGGCGTTGTCGTGGAGGTCGAGGTAGCCCTTCGCGCCGCCATCGGAGTGCCCGTGTCCGGGCAGGTCGATCGCCAGCGCCGGCCGGTCGAGAGCGAGCAGGACCGTGTCCCAGGTGTGGGCGTTCTGCGCGCCGCCGTGGAGAAACACGACCTCCGGTGCTCTCGTGCCCCAGATCAGGCAGCTGAGCGCGCGGCCGTCTCCGAGTTCGACGCGCTCGCGCCTCACCGCCGGCGGGCCGGGGTAGGCGATGCCGTGCTCCTCGGCGTTCTCGTGGAACATCGCGAACTCGTCGTAAGGGACCATCCGGGTCATGCCGGGGAAACCTACAGGGCGTGGTGGGTTCGGTGCCGGGCGACCCAGAACGGCGAGTCGAGGAGGAGTAGCAGGATCAGCGCTACGCCGGCGGCGCTGACGATGTACCACGGCCACGGCCCGAGAACCTTGAGCAGCGTCCACTCCGAAGGTGGCCGGCGGAGGAACATGTAGTCGGCTCCAGTCGTTGCGTCGACGACGCCGATGAAGGCTGTGTACATGGCAGTGATCGCGAACACGCGGAGGACCGACCCCGGACGCGGCACGTACCGCAGGCCGATCACGAGGAACAGCGCGACGACCACGATCCCGACGTGGCCGACGAGGTACTCGATGAACGCGAGATGCGGGAAGGGAGTGGTCACGTCCGGCGTGGCCACCGCCTGGAGGGTGCCGGCCAATCCCCAGAAGTAGGTCAGCTCGACGAGGGTGGGGCGCGGCCACCAGCAGGCCGCCGCGGCGACGAGGGCGGCGACGTCGCACAGCGCGAGCGGGAGCGAGGTTGACGGCGACCAACCCGAGATGCTCTTCCCGGTCGTGTACATGACGGCGTCGGCCGCCAGAATGAGGCCCAGCACGCGAGCGGCGGTCTTTGTCCAAGGACCGGGCCGCCGTCGTGCCTCGGAACAGAGCAGAGCGCAGCCGGCTGCAGCGACGACGACAGCGGCCCAATACGCCCCCGGTGACACGATGGCGAGCATCTAGGTACCAGCCTCGCGCGGGAGTAGGTTCAAGTCATGGCGTTGGCACGCCTCTTCGCCGCGTGACGGGCTCCCCGGCCCCGGTCATCATCTGAGGACCAGGTGATCATCTGACGATCAGTGCGATGCCGAGAGCGCACGTCGACCACGACAGCGCGACCAGCGCTCGCTCGATCGGCCGCAGGATCGTGTCGCGCGTGATCGCGGTGCTCGATCCGTCCTGGTAGGTCTTCTGGCCGGCGACCCCAACGACGCGCCGCCGCACCTCCCGAGCCTCACTACTCAGGTGCCGTTGCGCGCGTGAGAGGCCGAACGCGTAGACCGCAGCGAGGACGGCAGCCGCGCTCATCGTGCGGGCCTGCGCGTAGTACGCGGTGAGTACCGGGAAGGAGCCCCAGGCGAGCGCGAAGGTGGCGTCGTTGTGCAAGCGGCCACCGGCGAGCTCGAGGTTGTAGGCGAGGACGAGCGCCGCGCCGACCGCGATGAAGATTACGAGCCCCCAGCCGACGCGGTCTATCCCGACGACGCCGAGGACGATCGCCCCGGCGAGCGCGGCTCCCGAAACCGTGGCGAGGGTGCGGGAGGGGATCGTGGTCCCCAGCGGCCTGCCGTGCAGCTCGTCGAGGCCGTGCGCCGCGACCCCGACGGCGAGCGCGAACGCCAGGAGAGTGGCCAGCAGCCGCTCGACCGAAAGGTTGGCCGCGAGGCCGGCGCCGACGAGCACGTAGCCGAGGTGCCACGCGGTGTAGGGCGGGTGCAGGACGCTGATCCAGTCCCTCCCCGGTCCCGCAGCGACCGCGTACCAGGCGGGCCGGACGGCGGGCTCATCCATCGCGGTCAGCCATCGCGGTCATCCACCTGGACGCGGCTGCTTCCGGCCGTGCATGACCAGGCCGCCGCCGAGGCTCATGAGCTTCACGTGCACGTCGGGGATGCCGGCCTGGTTCCAGGCTTGGACGTGCCACTCGAGCGGCCAGCTCTTGTAGTGGTCGGAGATCGACGGCCCGAGGAAGCGCCCCACCTCGAACCACTCGCGGCCGCCGGTGACGAAGCCCGCCGCCGGCAGCACCACCCGGGTGTAGAGCACCCAGAGCGGATGCCAGATCGGCGAAGGCGGCACGTGGAACTCGAGGTTGGCGAGGGTGCCCCCCGGCTTGAGCACCCGCGCCAGCTCGCCGACAGCGGCGGCAGGATCGTCGACATAACGAAGCAGATACGTGAAGGTCACCGCATCGAAGCACTCGTCCGGGAACGGCAGTTGCTCGCCGCGACCGATCAGCAGCGATATCCGCGCGGCGTAGGGGCTGGCGCCGACGTTGGCCGCTCCAGCTCTGAGCATCTCGGGCGTGAGGTCGATACCGGTGACCCACGCGCCTGTCCGCTCCGCCAACTCCAGCGCGACACCCGCCGGCCCCGTGGCGACATCGAGGACCGTCCCCGGCGAGGATGCGACTACTGCGTCGACCATGGCGCGGCGCCACCGGCGGTTCTGGCCGAGGGAGAGGATCTCGGCCAGCCGGTTGTACCTGTCCGGCAGTCCGTCGAAAAGCTCTCTCGCGACGTGATTGGGCTCGAGCCGCGAGTCCCCCGTGTGCATGGGGCTTGTCTGCATGGGGCGCTCCTCTGTGAGAATCTCAACTGTGAGGTGCCTGGGTTTGCTTGACAGCGAGAGTAGGTGACCGCCGACCACTACGACGCGCTGGTCGTCGGCGCCGGCCCGGCAGGCAGCATCGCCGCCCTCGTCCTCGCCCGCGCCGGCGCCAGGGTGGCCCTGGTCGACAAGGCGCGGTTCCCGAGGGACAAGGCATGCGGGGATCTCGTCGGCCCCCGAGGTGTGCAGACCCTCACCGATCTCGGCATCGAAGTCGCAGGGCCGCGGGTCGGGGACATGGAGGTCGTCGGGCCGTCGGGGCGGCAGGTGCTGCTGCGCGCCTTTCCCGGCTTGACCTACCCGGGACACGCCTTGGTGGTTCCCCGCGTCGAGTTCGACGACCAGTTGCGGCAGGCGGCGATCACAGCCGGCGCCGCGCAAGTTGCCGGCCGGGCTTCATCCCCGTTGTTCGGCGAATCGGGGGAGCTTCGAGGGTTCTCCGTGGACGCGGAAGACACCTCAGGGGCGGGGAAAGACCGGCCCTTGCGCTTAACGGCCGACGTGGTGGTCGGAGCGGACGGCGCCACGAGCCGGGTCGCCGCCGCGGCCGGACTCGTCAACGAACGGCAGGTGTTGTGGGGCTTCGCCGTGCGCAGCTACGGGGTCGTCGACCCGCCGCCGCCCTTGCCGCGGATCTACTTCTGGGAGCCGCAGCGCTGGTCGGGCTACCCGGGATACGGGTGGGTGTTCCCGGGGTCGGGTGGGACCTTCAACGCCGGTGTCGGGGTCGGCGCCCGAGGTGACCGGCGGGTCGGGATGCGCGCGTCCAAGGACCTCCCGGCGTTCCTCGCGTCGGCGGGCATCGACCCGGGCCGCGCCGGCCGGCCTCTCGGGGGGTGGCTGAAGATGGGCATGACCGGCACAATCCCCGCCGGCGGGCGGACACTCCTCGTCGGCGACGCGGCCGGGCTGGTGAACTCGCTCCAGGGGGAAGGCATTTCGCAGGCGCTCGGCAGCGGCCGATGCGCCGCCGAGGCGATCCTGTCGGCCGGCCCGGGTGGAGCCGCCCGGGTGTACAAGGCCGACCTCGCGCGGCTCTACGCCCCGTACGCGTGCGCGACCGCGCCCATCACCGCGTGGATGCTCCGCCATCACCGGGCCGTGTCGGGTCTCGGAAGGGTCCTCACCAATCCCGCAGCCGCGGCGATCCTCGCCGGCGGGTGGTCGGTCTACTGGAACGACCTCCTCGACGGTGCCTCCCCAGGTCGTGCCCGCCGGACTGCTGCGGTGGCGGCGCGGGCAGCCGGGTTGCTGACTGCCCGCGCTTCGGATCGTCGCTGCGTGCTCGAAAGCCTGGAATCATCCGCGGCCGGAGGCCAACTGTGCCCGGAACCCGGCGACGGTGGCCTCGACGACACGGTCGTGACCCCATCGCAAGAAGGGGTACGCCAAACGGGCGGCGACCCGCATCGGTAGCTGCTTCATCTCGAGCGACCAGCCCACTAGCGCGACCGTCCTGCTCCCATCGGGCCCATAGGGTTGCAGCCGCAAGCTGGCGGGCCCGTCGAGATCGCCGGTCACCGCGGCGTCGATGAGCTGCCCCGGCAGGCACCGGCCGAGCTCGACTGCTACCCGCATCCGGTAGGGGACAGGCGGCGCGACCGTTCCGCGCAGGACCGAACCGGTTCGCAGCCCACCGCCGTCCAGCTTCAGGTCACCGAGCCACTTCCACCAGAGCTCGAACTGATCGATCCGCTCGATCGCCGCCCACAACTCGAGCGGGGCGACCGGGAACGTGAACCTGCCGGCGTAGTCCATCACGTAGCAGGACGCGACCACCCCGGCGATGCTACGACCGCCCCGTGCCTATGCGTGACCGACAGCCGGCGAGTTCAGCGGTTCCGGGCCTCGCGGTAGGGGAGTCCCTTCGCGGGGTCGGGGTCCTTGGGCAGTCCGAGGAACCTCTCCCCGAGGATGTTGCGCTGGATCTGGTCGGTCCCGCCGGCGATGGACTGCCCCGGGACCGAGATCAGTATCTCGGCGATCACCCCCTGCAGCGGGCTGAGCGGATCGTCGCCGGCGAGCATGGCGCCGGCACCGGCGATCATGGCGTGGACCTTGGCTGCTTGTCTCGCCACGTTGCTCAGCGCGAGCTTCCCGATCGAGCCCTCCGGACCCGGGGGGCGCCCGATCGCTCGGCTGGCCTTGGCACGCTCGGCAGTCCACTGGCTGGAGCGGTGCAGGGCGAGGAGGCGCGCGATCTCCTGGCGGACGAGGGGATCGCGCTCGACGCCGGCTGTGCGCGCGTGCTCGACGACCAGGTCGGCACGGCCGGCCCGCTGGGGGTACCACGAGTAAACCTTCGAGATCTCCGCGGCTTCCTGGCGCGCCTCGTCGAGCGCCTGCCCGGGGTCGACGCCTTCGAAACGACCCAGTTCGGCGAACAGGCTGAACCGGCGCTCGTGCGCGAGAGTCGCGAGCGCGGCCGTCCAGCCCTGGTTGACCTCGCCGACGACCCAGTCTCTCGGGATGCGGGCGTCGGTCAGGAACACCTCGTTGAACGAAGCGTGATAGTTCATCTGGCGCAGCGGCCGTACCTCCACGCCCGGCTGCTTCATCGGCAGGACGAAGTACGTGATCCCCTGGTGCTTAGGAGCGTCCCAGCTGGTGCGCGCGAGCAGCATCCCCATGTCGGCGTGATGGGCGCTGGTGTTCCAGACCTTCTGCCCGTTGACGATCCACTCGTCGCCGTCGAGCAATGCAGTCGCGGTGAGTCCCGCGAGGTCCGAGCCCGCTGAGGGTTCGCTGAACAGCTGGCACCACACCTCCTCTCCTGTCAACAGCGGTCGAAGAAATCGCTCCCGGGTACTGTCAGGCCCCTGCTCGAGAATGGTCGGCCCAGCCAGCCCAGCCGGCCCGGTGGCGACCGATGAGACGGCGCCGCACCTGTGGATCTCGCTTCTAACCACGTCGTCCGTCCACGCCGGCAATCCCTTCCCGTACCACCTCTCGGGCCAGGACGGAACCGCCCAGCCGGATTCGACGAGCTGCTCCCTCCACGCCCGCAGCGATAGGGATGGGTCCCAGGTGGCCTCGACCCACGAACGCACCTCGGCGCGCAGGTCCTCCTCCGTCGTCAGGGTCGAAGTCGTGTCACGGGTCATCCGATCGCACGCTACTTCGGTCACGGAGCACGTGAAATGTTGGGTGACCCCGGAGCCGGGTTATTCGACCGGCAGCTTCCCTCTCGACCACGAGGCCCCCGCGGCGACCAGGCAGGCGACGATCGCGAACAGGAACGCCTCGGTGAGTCCCGAGTGGAACGCCGACGAGATCAGCTTCGGGAAGTACGAGTGGCCGGTCAACGCCGCCCGGTTGGCCGCCGAGAGATGCCCCAGCGCCTGCGACCCCACAAGGGTCTGGATGGGGTTGTAACCCAGGAAGGCGGCGAACAACACCGACACCGGCGGCAGATGCCCGACCCGCGCCGCGACCGAAGGATCGACGCCGTGCTGGATCAGACCGTGAGTCAGGTCGGTCGAGAGCGCCGATGACAGCCCGAGGATCATCAAGGTGAAGAAGATCCCGATACTCAGCACCTGGGCCGAGTTCTGGAAGGTTGCTTGCATGCCGCCACCGACACCTCTTTCTGCGGGAGGCAAGCTGTTCATCACACCTGCACGGTTGGGTGAGGCGAACGCCCCCATCGAGATGCCGCTGAGCAACAGGATGAGCGCGAACTGCCAGTAGGAGAAGTCGACGGGAAGCAGCAGAAGGAACGCGAACGACACCGCGGCGCCGACCATGCCGCCGGTCGCGAACGGCCGCGCGCCGAAACGATCGGACAGGAATCCCGACGCGGGCCCGGCGACCAGGATCCCGAATGTCAAGGGCAGCATGTAGATGCCTGCCCACAACGGAGTGTTCTCGAAGCTGTAGCCGTGCTCGGGCAGCCAGATGCCCTGCAGCCAGATGATCAGCATGAACATCAGGCCGCCGCGCCCGATCGCCGACAGGAAGCTCGACAGCGTGCCGGCGGTGAACGCCCGGATCTTGAACAGCGGCAGGCGGAACATCGGGTTGGCGACGTTGAGCTCGATGATGCAGAAGGCAATCAGGCAGCCGACGCCGACGGCGAGCTCGGTGATGACCTTCGGGCTCGTCCAGCCCATGTTGTGACCACCGGCCGGCTCGATGCCGTAGGTGATCCCGATCATCAACATGGTGAGCCCGACCGCGAAGGTGGTGTTGCCGGCCCAGTCGATAGGCGCCCGTTTGCGTATCCCGCGCTCCTCGAGCTTCATGTACGCCCACACCGTGCCGAACAACCCGAACGGCACCGACACGAGGAACACGAGACGCCAGTCGATCGGCCCGAGGATCCCGCCGAGGATGAGACCGATGAAGGTTCCGCTGATGCCGGCGATGTTGTTGATCCCGAGGGCCAGCCCGCGCTGATTGGGAGGGAACGCGTCGGTCAGGATTGCCGACGAGTTGGCGACCAGGAACGCCGCGCCGACTCCCTGCGCGAGACGCCCGATGATCAACCAGAGCGCGCCCGAACGACCCTTCATCGGATCGATGGTCAGCACCAGCGACGCGACCGTGTACACGACGAACCCGAGGTTGTACATCCGCACCCGGCCGAACATGTCGCCGAGGCGGCCCAGGGATACGACGAGCACCGACGATACGATCAGGAACCCGAGGATCATCCACAGCAGGTAGAAGCTGTTGCCCGGCGCGAGCGGGTCGAGCCCGATGCCCCGGAAGATGTCGGGCATCGCTATGAGCATGATCGACGAGTCGAGCGTTGCCAGCAGGACGCCGACGGTCGTGTTGGACAGGGCGATCCACTTGTAGCGGTCGTTGTGGGTGCCGGCGAGCTGGGGGGCCGGGAGGTTCGTGATCTGCTGTTGGCCGACTGTGGTCACCGGAAGAGCTTTCGAACTAGTTTGTGCTGCTAAATATGATGGCAGAGATGACAGCGGCGGACACACAGACGGCCCAGACCAGGGGAGCGGGCGGACAAACCGACGATCATCACAAGCGGGTAGCGCTGATCCTCGCCACGCTCGGCGTGGTGATGGTGACCATAAACCAGTCCATACTGCTCATATCACTGCCCGACATCTTCCGCGGGATACACCTGAACCCCCTCACGCCGGCGAACGTGTCCTACTTCCTCTGGGTGTTCATGGGGTTCCTGCTGGTGACCGCGGTGCTCGTCGTGTCGCTCGGCAGGGTGGGGGACATCTTCGGGCGGGCGAGGATGTTCAACCTCGGCTTCGCGCTGTTCACCTTTTTCTCGATCCTGCTGTCCGTGACGTTCTGGACGGGGACGTCGGCGGCGCTGTGGATCATTGTCATGCGGGTATTCCAAGGCGTCGGCGGAGCGTTCCTTTTCGCCAACTCCACGGCCATCCTCACCGATGCTTTCCCGGCCAGCGAGCGGGGGCGGGCGTTGGGGATCAACGGGGTGGGCGCGGTGAGCGGGTCGTTTCTGGGGCTGATACTCGGCGGCCTCCTCGGACCGGTGGAGTGGCGGCTGGTGTTCCTCGTGTCGGTGCCCGTCGGGCTGGTCGGGACGATCTGGGGTTACAGGAGCCTGCGCGACAACGGCGTGCGCACCCAGGCGCGCATCGACTGGCTCGGGAATGCGACGTTCGCCGTGGGACTGATCGCGTTGCTCACCGGGATGATCTACTCGCTGCTCCCGTACGGCGGGCACCCGACCGGCTGGTCGAACCCGTGGGTGCTGGCCGGCGTGTTCGGCGGTATCGCCATGCTCATCGTGTTCCTCTGGGTCGAGACGCGCGTCCCGGACCCGATGTTCAACCTGAGCCTTTTCAGGATCCGCGCGTTCAGCGCCGGCAACCTCGCCGGCCTGATGACCGCGCTCGGCCGCGGCGGCATGCAGCTGATGCTCATCATCTGGCTGCAGGGCATCTGGCTGCCACAGCACGGCTACAGCTTCAGCCAGACACCGCTATGGGCGGGCATCTACATGATCCCGTTGACACTCGGCCTGTTCATCGGGCCCTATTCCGGGAGGCTTTCCGACCGCTACGGCGCGCGCGGTCTGACCGTTGCGGGACTGATCCTGTCGACCTCGAGCTTCCTGCTGCTCGAGGCGCTGCCGATGAACTTCAACTATTGGTGGTTCGCGATCCTGATCCTCATCTTCGCGATCGGCATGGGCCTGTTCTTCTCGCCCAACCAAGCCGCGATCATGAACAGCCTGCCGCCGGACCAGCGCGGGGCCGGCGCCGGCATGTCGATGACGTTCTTCAACGCCGGCAACGTGCTGTCGATGGGACTGTTCTTCACCATCGTCACCCTCGGGCTGGCGTCCGGGTTGCCGTCGCATCTCTACAACGGGCTCACCGCGGCGGGGGTCGATCCTGCCGCGGCGCACCGGGTCGCCGGCGAGCCACCGGTCGGGAGCCTCTTCTCGGCCTTCCTGGGCTACAACCCGATCCAGCAGCTGCTGGGACCGACCGGCGCGCTGAACCATCTCCCTCCGCACCAGGTCGCATACATCACGGGGCGGTCTTTCTTCCCGTCCCTGATAGAGCAGCCCTTCGCCAACGGCCTGCACCTGGCGTTCGCCTTCGCGGCGGGGGCCACGATCGTCGCGCTCATCGCCTCGGCGCTCATGGGTGGCCGCTACGTGCACGACGAGGATCGGGAGAAAGACGCAGCCGTTGGCGTACCGGCGGCCGCCGCGGAGGCACTCTGACTTTTAGCGGCCGGAGAGGATCGCCGGCAGGAACATGCGCCGCAAGTGCTCACGTCGCTCCGCCCGCCCGCGCTGTTGCACGTCACCCATCGCAGCAAACGACACGATCGTTCGCATCGCCCACTCGGTGATATCCGCATCCGTGATGTCCGAGCGGATGAGGCCAGCTTTGCGTGCCGGGGCGAGGCGCTGGCTCATGAACTCGACGAAGCTCTGGAACCACTCGTCCTGGTGCGGCGCGGTGCTCGTGTGCACGGCGACTATGTCCTCGATGCCGAAAGCGGCAGCCATGATCTCGCTGTTGCGGCACTCGTCGATGCTCAACATGAGGCCCTCGACGAGAGCGTCCTCGACGTCGCGCATCTTGGCCAGCCGCTTGTCCAGCCGCTCGAGGAAACGGGTCCACTCGCGGTAGACGACCGCGGCGATCAGATCGTTTTTGGTGCCGACGTAGCGGTAGGCGGTGGTGCGGGGTACCCGGGCCGCCCGGATGACGTCGTCCATGGTGGTCTGGGTGATGCCGAGCTGGTGGAAGCACGACTCGGCCGCGTCGAGCAAACGGGTGTGGACATCCTCCCGGCGCCGTACGCGGGGTGCGGGAGCGGTCGTGTCTACCGGCATCGGCGCCAATCCTAGCTGCCGTAGTGGAACAAAACCGTCTTGACGTACCACTCGCCGGAAAGTAACAATGTGGAACACATAGACGATTTTGATCCATCTGCTCCGGGGCCGGCCCGGGCCGGTGGGAGGAAGGAGTTGGATCGAATGGGCCACCCGTTTCTGTCGGAGGACTGGTTCACCGCGGTGAAGGCACTCGACGCGCCGGAGCCGCCCGCGGCGATGCAGGGCCTGCTCGTGAACATGGAGGTGACCGACGGGCCCGACGGGGACGTGCGGATCCATCTCGACTCGGGGCGCTTCGAGCTGGGCCACGTCGAAGGGGCGCCGACCACCGTCGCGGTTCCATACGCGGTGGCCAAGCAGATGTTCGTGGACCAGGACCAGCAGGCGGCGATGCAGGCATTCATGTCCGGCAAGATCAGGGTCACGGGCGACATGACCAAGCTGATGACGCTGCAGATGGTTCAGCCCACGCCCGAGCAGGTGGCGTTCCAGGCCAAGATCATCGACCTGACGGCGTAAGGAGAAGCTCCCATATGCACGACCTCGTGATCCGCGGCGGCAAGATCGTGGACGGCACCGGCGGCCCGTCTTTTACCGGAGACATCGCCGTAGACGGCGGCCGCATCACCGCCGTCGGTGAGGTCACCGGCGCCGGCAGGCGGGAGATCGACGCCGACGGCCTGATCGTCACCCCCGGCTGGGTCGACGTCCACACCCACTACGACGGGCAGGTGACGTGGGACCCGGAGGTGTCGCCTTCGGGCTGGCACGGTGTGACCACCGTCGTGGTCGGCAACTGCGGGGTCGGCTTCGCGCCGGCGCGCCCCGGCGAACGGGACTGGCTCATCCAGCTGATGGAGGGTGTCGAGGACATCCCCGGCACCGCCCTCGCCGAGGGCATGACGTGGCGGTGGGAGACGTTCGGCGAGTACCTCGACGAGGTCGAGCGCATGCCGAGGATCCTCGACGTGGCGGCGATGGTGCCCCACGGCGCCCTTCGGGCGTACGTGCTCGGCGGCGACCGCAACAACGACGCAGCCTCCGACGAAGACATCGCTCTCATGGCCAAGCTCGCTGCGGAAGCGGTGGACGCCGGCGCGGTCGGCGTGTCGACGACCCGGACGCTCGCCCACATGGCCAAGGACGGCTCGCCGGCCGCCGGCACGTTCGCGCCACCGGAGGAGTTGATCGCGATCGGGCTGGCACTCAAGGGCGCCGGCCGGCGGGTGTTCTCGGTTGTCAGTGAGAACCTCTTCGACTCGCGTGCGGAGCCTGAGTTCCAGTGGATGGCGGAGCTGTCGCGCCGCGCCCGCATCCCGGTCACCTACATGGTCCTCGACATCCCCTTCCAGCCCGGAGGATGGCGGCGCGCGCTCGATCGCGGCCTCGAGTTGAACCGCGACGGTGCATGGTTGGTGCCGCAGGTGGCCGGGAAGCCGGCGTCGCTCATGGTCGGGTGGGAGTCGACCTACCACCTCTTCACGGGTCACGAGCACTACCAGCCGCTCGCGGATCTGCCCCACGACGAGAAGATCGCCCGCCTGCGCGACCCCGAGGTGCGCCGGGCCATCCTCTCGGAACCGCTGAGCTTCACCAACCCGTTCGTCGCGATCGTCCACGCGCAGCTCGCAAACCGCAACCTCTACCCGCTGGGTGACCCGCCCGACTACGAGCCTCGCCGAGAGGACAGTGTCGCGGCGATCGCCGAGCGGCTCGGGGTCCCGCCAGTCGAGGCCGCATACGACCTGATGCTCGAGCGCGACGGGCACGAGCTGCTGTACACGCCTTTGCTGGGTTACACCGACGGCAACCTCGACGCCATTCGCGAAGGGCTCGTGCACCCGTCGACGGTGCTGGGGCTGTCGGATGGCGGCGCGCACGTCGGGTTCATATGCGACGGGACCATGCCCACGTTCATGCTGACCCACTGGGTGCGCGACCGCAGCCAGGGTGAGCGCATCCCGCTCGAGCACGCCGTGCACGCGCAGACCGAGCGGACCGCGCGGTTGTTCGGGTTCGACGACAGGGGAGTGCTCAAGCCCGGTTACGTCGCCGACGTGAACGTCATCGACCTCGACAACCTCGCACTCGGCCCGGTTCGCTTCGCGTACGACCTGCCCGCCGGCGGCAAGCGCCTGATGCAGAAGGCGACCGGGTACGTGGCGACGGTGAAGTCGGGTGCCGTGGTGCGCGAGCGCGACGAGTCGACCGGCGAGCGCCCGGGCGTCCTGCTGCGCGGCCCGCAGCCGGCGCCGGCGGCTTGACCGGCAAATCATGCCGGTCATGAACGTCGTCGTGGTGGGCGCGGGCGCCGGAGGGCTCGCGGCGGCACTGACGTTGTCGCGCGCGGGTCACCGGGTGACGGTCCTGGAGCGCGACACGACCGAGGTACCGGCCCGGTTCGAGGACGCGTTCGCCTGGAACCGCAAGGGAGCCCCGCAGTTCCACCACTCGCACGTCTTCCTGCCGCGGCTGCGCAACACGTTGCGCGATCGCTACCCGGACGTGCTCGAGGGGCTGGCCGATCACGGTGTTCCCGAGGCTTCGATGGCCCCGCTGATGGGCATCGACGCGGGTACGCCCGGTGCCGGCGATCTCGTTGCGCTGCCTTGCCGGCGGACCACCTACGAGTGGGTGCTTCGCAAGATGGTGATGGCCGACGACTCGGTGCAGTTCCGGAGCGGGACCGTCACCGGGGTCGCGGCCGACACGTCGCGCTCGGGTCCTGCCCACGTGACGGGTGTCTTGGTAGAAGACGGCAGTCGGGTGGCTGCAGATCTTGTTGTCGCGAGCACCGGCCGGCGCGGCGACGTGCCCGGCTGGTTGGCTGAGCTCGGCATCAACGTTGGCGAGGAGTCGCAGGAATCGCCGGCCACCTACGCCACCCGCTTCTACCGGCTGCGTGACGGCGCCGAGGCGCGCCCCGGTGGGTACCGGCTAGGGCGCTACGACGGGGTGGGCTTCGGGATCTTCCCGGCCGACAACGACACCCACTCGGTGAGCCTCTTCGTGCGTCCCGACGACACCGCACGGCGCCGGCGGGTCCTCGACACTGAACGCTTCGACGAGGCTTGCTTGGGCGTACCTGAGGCAGCGCCGTACGTCGATCCCGACGCGGTGGAGCCGATAACCCCGGTCAACCCCATGGCCGGGTTGATCAACCGGTTGCGCACGTTCACCGACAGCAGCGGGCTGCCGCTGGTCGCTGGGTTCGTGGCGCTGGGCGACGCGTACCAGGTGACCAACCCCACCTACGGCAGGGGTTGTTCGCTGGCGATGATGCAGGCCGTCCATCTGGCCGACGCCCTTAGCGATCACGGCGGCGACGAGGTCGCAGTGGTCCAGGCCTACGAGGCGGCCGCTGCCCTCGAGATCCGGCCTTGGTACTACCTGTCGGTGCTGGCCGACCAGGTGTCGGCGGCGTCGGACAGGGGAGGGGACCTGACCCTTGGGTCGAACGTGATGCCGCGGGCGGGTGACCCTGAGACGCAGCTGGCTTTCGCGAGGGTGTTCTCGTTGCTCGATCCGCCGGACCAGCTCTACCGGAACCCGGAGCTGACCAGGCTCCTCACCCAGCCGCCGCTGCAGCTCAGCCCCGCCTGAGTCCCCGCGGGTCGATCACCCCTTGGCGAACCGGTCGATGGTCGTCGAGGTATTTGAGTGGATGGCGGCCGTCGACGTTGCCGAGCAACCCGATGACGTTGTAGCCGAGGAGCTCCTGCGGGCGCCGCGGTGGCGGTCGAAGGGACCGGTTTGGCCGGCGAGCAGGAGTTTCCAGCGGCGGATGTGCTCGACGTTCTGGGCGGTCTTCCTGGCCTTCTTTGTAGGCCTGCCCTACCCCGCGTGGGTCTGGAACGTCCGGCGGTACGAGGTCGGCGAGGTCCCGAGGACGCCACGGAACTGGGTGCGCATGTTCGTCGCGCTGCCGAGACCGCTCGCGTCGGCAACCTGGTCGACCGCCAGATCTGTCGTCTCGAGAAGACGTTGCGCAAGAAGGACTCTTTGACGCAGGACCCACTGGTGCGGCGTCATGCCGATCGACTCCCGGAAACGGCGTGCGAAGGTCCGCGAGCTCATCGCGGCTCGGTGAGCGAGTTGCTCGACGCTCAGGTCATCGTCCAGGTGCGACGCCGCCCATTCGAGGGTCCCGGCGAAGAGGTCAACGCCGGAGGCGGTCGGGATGGGCGACGAGATGAACTGCGCCTGACCTCCTGAGCGGTGCGGTGGCATGACGAGCTCGCGCGCAACCTCGTTGGCTACGTGCGCGCCGAAATCACGTTGGACGATGTGCAGGCAGAGGTCGATGCACGCGGCGCTGCCCGCGGATGTGAGGATGTCCTGCCCGTCCACGTAAAGCACGCAGGGGTCGACGTTGATCGACGGGTAACGCTTGGCGAGGTTGCTCGTCTGGCTCCAGTGGGTGGTCGCGGTGCGCCCGTCGAGCAGACCGGCCTCGGCGAGCACGAAGGCCCCCGTGCACAGCGACAGGATGCGAGCGCCCCGGCGGTGGGCCTGGCGGAGCGCTGCGAACAGCTCGGGGTCCTTCTGGGTCATCGGTGGCACCACGACCGTTCCCGCCCGGCGGAGCGCGGTCAGAGGCTCCACGTCGGTGATCGTCAGGCCGGGCATCTGCGTTGCGAACGGCGGCTCGGCGGCGCTGCAGAGGACGGAGCGGTACCACGGGACGCCGAGGTAGGAGAAGTCGGTGCCGAACACCTCCCAGGCGGCCGCGAGCTCGAAGACGCTCACACCCGGCCCCGTCACCATCGCGACGAGCGGGCGCCGGGTTGTCAGCCGGCGCACGCGGCTGCCTGCCGGTCGTTCGCGAGGGCGGTGCCCCATCGGACGAGCACGCGTCCGACGGCCGCCCTCACCGTCGTTGCGTGGTGAGGTCCGGTGGTGGGTCGCGGTGGGGTCGCGCCGGTGGTGGTGCCGAGGGCGCGGAGCTGGTTGGCGTGCTCCCGGGCCACGTCCAGGAGGAATTCTGCGGGGATCATGACTCCATTCTGGAGGTGGCGGGGTGCCTCTGCCACTGGCAGATGTGCCATCGTCCGAAATAATTCTGCCACTCTTCCACGTCTCTATGTCGGTGAGGGCAGATCGGTCGCAAGAGTGTCAGTCGGGTCGCGGCCGCGTGTATCCGCCCTGACGATTGACACCCAGGCCCCGATGGAGCACACTGCGGGTGTTCACATAGCGGTTAAGCGTTCGCCATACGAACAGTAGGCCGCCTGAGTCAGGGGGACTCACATGGATCAGGAGGCAGCACCGGATCGGGAGTCACTATTTCCCGTGACGTCCACAGAGGGTCAGGGGACAGGAGGTGCTGCTCCGCTCACCCGGCGGAACGCGCTCAAGATCTTCGGGTCCGGCGTCGTGGCCCTCGGCATGGGTGGCCTCCTCGAGGCTTGCACCTCGTCTACGAAGACGCCAGGGACATCCGGTACCACGGCAGCCGGTGGAGGCAGCGGAGGCAACGTCATCCGCATCGGCTACGTGAGCCCCAAGACGGGGGCGCTCGCCGGCTTTTCGCTGTCGGACGATTTCGTCTTGAGCAAGGTTCGATCGACGGCTGCGTACAAGGGGCTCAAGATCGGGGGCACCACCTACTCGATCCAGATCATCGAGGCCGACAGCCAGTCGGACCCGAACCGGGCCGCACAGGTCGCTCAGCAACTGATCAACCAGAACCACGTCGACATCATCGTCACGAGCTCCGCTCCGGAGACGACGAACCCGGTGGCGACCGCGTGCGAGCAGCTGCAGACTCCGTGCCTGTCGACCGTCGTACCGTGGGAAGCATGGTACGGGGGTCTCGGCGGGAACCCAGGGTCGCCGACAAAGACGTTCACCTACAACACGATGTTCTTCTTCGGCATGAAGGAGTTCGCTGGAACCTTCCTGCCGATGTGGGACCGCATCCAGTCGTCGACGGGAGCGGCGAAGGTGTTCGGAGGGGCGTTTCCCAACGACACCGACGGCAACGCGTTCAGGGCGGGGTTCCCTCCCTTTGCCGAGGCGAAGGGCTACCGGTTCGTCGACGGGGGCGCGTACACCGACGGCACCACCGACTTCAGCTCGATGATCGACAAGCTCAAGTCGTCGGGCTCGCAGTTCTTCGTCAACGCGCCGCTGCCCCCCGACTTCAACACATTCTGGAAGCAGGCATCGCAGCGGGGATACCGGCCGAAGCTTGCCACCGTGGCGAAGGTGCTGCTGTTCCCTGCAGACGTGGTGGCGCTCGGAAGTCTTGCGAGCAACATCGCCACCGACGCATGGTGGACCCCGTTCGCCCCCAACAAGTCGTCGCTCAGCGGTGAGACGGCCAAGCAGTTCGCCCTCGACTACCAGAACCAGTCGGGGAGCCAGTGGGTGCAGTCGATGGGCTCCGCTTACTCGCTCTTCGAGGTCGCGGTCGAGGCGCTTAAGGCCGTCACCGACCCGCACGACAAGGCGGCGGTCGCCGACGCGCTCCACAAGGTCCACTACTCCGGCATGTGCGGATCGATCGACTTCACTTCGGGACCCGCCCCGGGCGTCGGGATCATCCCGCCCGTCGGCATCCAGTGGAAGCCGGGTACGGGCACGCTCGGCAAGGCCTACCAGTTCGAGGCGTTCGTCGTGGACAACTCGATGAACCCGTCGACACCGCTCAACGGGACGCTCACAGCTACGTTCTCCTGAGCGGTGCCGGCGCTCCTCGAGCTGCGCTCGCTGTCAAAGCGGTTCGGACAGGTCGTCATCGCCGACGACCTGTCCCTGACCGTTCGGGAAGGCGAGACGGTCGGGATCGTCGGGCCGAATGGGGCCGGCAAGACCACGTTGTTCGGGCTCATCTCCGGGGATCTCGAGGTCGACTCGGGCTCGGTACTGCTGGACGGCCTGGACCTCGCCGGCGCCGGCGCGGCCCAGCGGTGCCGGCGGGGGATCGGCCGCACGTACCAGGTGCCCCGCCCGTTCGAGGGGTTGACCGTCTTCGAGAACGTCCTGGTCGCCGCCCAGCAGGGCGGCGGGCTGGGGCGCCAGGACAGCTACCGCCGCGCCCTGGAGACCCTCGAACGCGCCCGGCTCGGAGGCTCCGCCAACCGGCTGGCCGGGTCGCTGGGGCTCCTCGAGCGCAAGCGGCTCGAGCTTGCGCGGGCTCTCGCGACCCGGCCCCGGCTTCTTCTCCTCGACGAGGTCGCCGGCGGTCTCACGGATCCCGAGGTGACCGAGCTCGTCGACATAGTGCGCGGTGCCCGCGAGGAGGGCATGGCTGTGATCTGGATCGAGCACGTCGTGCGCGCCCTGCTCGCCACAGTCGAGAGGCTCATCTGCCTCGCGGCTGGCCACCTGGTGGCGGATGGCGTCCCAGGCGAGGTGATCGAGGACCCGAGAGTGCGCGAGCTGTATCTGGGAGCCGACACGGCGGTCGGGGCGATCCCGGAATGACCTCGTCCCTGCTGAGCGTCAGAGACCTGACCGTCCACCACGGGCAGTTGTGTGCGGTCCGGGACTTCTCCCTCGACGTGGCCGAGGGCGAGGTCGTCGCGATCATCGGGGCGAACGGCGCCGGAAAGTCCACCCTCCTCAGGACCATGGCCGGCCTGCACTCCCAGACCTCGGGCAGCATCGCCCTCGGCGGCAAGGACCTCGGGAAGCTGCGGCCGGACCAGCGGCTCGCGGAGGGATTGGCTCTTGTGCCCGAAGGGCGGCGCCTCTTCCCGTCGCTCACAGTCGAGGAGAACCTGCGCGTGGGCACCCACCGCGCACGCAGTGGTCCGTTCGACATCGAGAAGGTCTACGAGACCTTTCCCTGGATGCTCGAACGGCGCCGGCAGCCGGCCGCCCTGCTGTCGGGCGGCGAGCAGCAGGCGGTGGCGGTCGGCCGGGCGCTCGTCGCCAATCCGAGGGTGCTGCTGTTCGACGAGCTGTCACTCGGCCTGTCACCCATCGCTGCCAAGACCATCTACTCGATCCTGCCCAAGCTGGTGGACGGAGGCATGACGATCGTCATCGTCGAGCAGGACCTCGGTCTGGCGCTTCAAGCCGCTTCCCGGGTGCAGTGCCTCCTCGAGGGGCGGGTGGTTCTCGAAGGAGAGGCCAGTGGCCTCGACCGCGTGGCGATCGAGGCGGCGTACTTCGGTGTGGGAACCCGGGCAGGGACGTCGCTGTGAGCTGGGTCAACGCGATCGTTCAGGGCATCCTCATCGGTGGTTTCTACGCGCTGTTCGCGTGTGGTCTGTCGCTTCTGTTCGGGGTCATGGGCGTCATCAACCTCGCCCACGGCGACCTGGCGGTCATCGCCGGCTACGTGGCCGTTGTCCTCGTCCCATCGACGCATCTTTCGATGGTCTGGTCCTTCGTGGTCGTGGTCCCGATCTTCGCTGTAGGTGGTTACATCCTGCAGCGGACGCTCCTCCAGAAGGCGCTCGATCAGGGGGCGTTCACGACGCTCCTCGTGACGTTCGGACTTTCGGTGATCACGGAGAACGCGCTTCTCGAGAATTTCACCTCCAACGGGCAGTCCATCAACATCGGCAACCTCATCGCCGACTCGTGGAACCCGAACAGCACGGTGTCGATCGCTTTCATCAACGTGGTCGTCCTCGGGGTAGCCGTGGTGGTGATCCTGGGGTTGCATCTGTTTCTCACGCGGACCCCCACCGGCCGGCTTATCCGTGCAGTCGCGGACGACAAGGAAGCAGCCCAGCTGTCCGGGGCCAACTTCCGTCACCTGTTCGGGATCGCAACGGCTATCGCGATGGCGACGGTCGCGCTCGCCGGCATCGCATCCGGCATGCAGACCGAGTTCTTCCCCACCTCGGGGACGGCCAATTTGCTGTTCGCGTTCGAAGCCGTCGTGATCGGCGGCATCGGGTCGTTGCGGGGAACACTCCTCGGGGCCATCCTCCTCGGCGTCGCGCAGGAGATCGGAGCGCAGATCAACCCCTCGTACCAGATCCTCGCGGGCCACCTTCTCTTCCTCGCGATCCTGGCACTACGGCCGCAGGGACTTCTGGGGGTGAGGGAAGCGATATGAGCGTCCAGGCGGCACCCGCTCCGTTTTCGCTCGAAGGCGTCAGGGTCAAGCGTTCGGCGCGCCCGACGGCATGGCTACTCGTGCCCGGAGCCGCTCTGCTGGCCGTGCTGGCAGCCATGCCCTCACTCGTCTCGACGGCCAACACAGACCTGCTCGTCAACGTGTTCATCCTGCTCACGGTGTCGGCGATGTGGAACCTGCTAGCCGGCTACGCCGGGATGATCTCGATCGGTCAGCAGGCCTTCATCGGTCTGGGTGCGTACAGCGTGCTCGTGATCGCGATGGGTCATGTCAGCCCATTCGCCGCGATCCCGCTCGCGATGCTTGTATGCGGGGCTCTCGCGATCCCGATCTCGTATGTGGTGTTCCGCCTGCGCGGCGGGTACTTCGCCATAGCCACCTGGGTGGTCGCCGAGACCGCCCGGCTGATCATCAGCTCCATCCAGTCCCTGGGCGGGGGGACGGGGAAGAAGGTGCAGGGGTTGTCGGGCCTGAGCCCCAAGGCGTTCACCTACGACACCTACTGGGCCGCCCTGGTGGTGGCGGTCTTGGCCGTCGGTGGCTCCTACCTGGTGCTGCGGAGCCGTCTCGGCCTGCAGCTTTCCGCCATGAGGGACAACGAGATCGGGGCGCGCAGCGCCGGCGTCCGCGTCGACAGGGCCAGGCGGATCGTGTTCGTGGTGGCCGCCCTCGGGTGTGCCGGCGCCGGCGCGCTTCTCGCGGTGAGCCAGCTGCAGGTCCAGCCGACCTCGGTGTTCAGCGTGCAGTGGTCGGCCGAAATGATTTTCGCGTGCCTCATAGGAGGCCTCGGAACGCTCGAGGGACCACTCGTCGGAACCGTCATCTTCTTCGTGCTGCAGCAGAACCTGTCTTCCCACGGCGCCTGGTACCTGATCATCTTCGGCTCCGCCGCCGTGGTGATCGCCATCTGGCTACCGCGCGGGCTCTGGGGGTCGGTGGTCCAAAGGACACGGCTCGAGGTGCTGCCCGTGGGTTACCACATCCGGGGAGCGAAGCAGGCCGCGCGCGGGAAGGCATCGGGTTAGATGGGCCAGGTGATGTCCCTCGGTGAGGCGGTCGAGTCCCTCGTGCACGACGGCGACGTGGTGGCGATGGAGGGGTTCACCCACCTGATCCCCTTCGCCGCCGGCCACGAGATCATCCGCCAGGGTCGCCGGAACCTCAGCCTCGTGCGCCTCACCCCGGACCTGGTCTTCGACCAGATGATCGGCGCCGGATGCGCCGACCGGCTGGTCTTCTCGTGGGGAGGCAACCCGGGGGTGGGGTCGCTGCACCGCTTCCGCGACGCCGTGGAGCACGGATGGCCGGGGCCGCTCGAGATCGAGGAGCACAGCCACGCGGGCCTCACGGCCCGATACGTGGCCGGTGCAGCGGGCCTGCCGTTCGGGATCCTGAGGGGTTACTCCGGCACCGGCCTCCCGGCCCACACCAAGAACATCGCCACGGTCGCCTGCCCCTTCACGGGAGAGGAGATCGCGGCGGTGCCGGCCCTCAACCCCGACGTCGGGATCGTGCACGCCCAGCAGGCGGACCGCGAGGGCAACGTGCAGATGTGGGGCATCACCGGCGTACAGAAGGAAGCGATTCTCGCGTCCTCGAGATCCCTGGTCACCGTCGAGGAGGTCGTGGAGCGGATCGACCTCCGACCGGGGGGTGTGATCATCCCGCACTGGGTTGTAACGGCGGTCGCGCACGCGCCCGGTGGTTCGCACCCGTCCTACGCGGCGGGTTACTCCGTCCGTGACAACGCGTTCTACGAGAGCTGGGACGCGATCAGCCGCGACCGCGACCTGTTCGGTGATTGGATCCGCCGGCACGTGACCGGAGCCGCGCGATGAACGGCGCGTCGGCGGACATGATGGCCGTGGCTGCCGCGCGGGCGCTGCGGGACGGGCAGAGCTGCTTCGTCGGAATCGGTGCTCCCAGCACCGCGGCCAACCTCGCGAGGGTGACGCACGCGCCGAACCTGGTGCTGATCTACGAGTCGGGATGCATAGGCTCGAAGCCGAAGAAGTTGCCGCTGTCCATCGGGGACGGAGAGCTTGCCGACACCGCGGACGCCGTGGTGTCGGTGCCGGAGATATTCAGCTACTGGCTCCAGCCGGGCCGGATCGACATCGGCTTCCTGGGCGCCGCCCAGATAGACAGATTCGGCAACCTCAACAGCACGGTGATCGGTCCGTACGACAACCCGGCCACGCGCCTGCCCGGCGCCGGCGGCGCGCCCGAGATCGCCGCGTCGTGCAAAGAGGTGCTGATCATGATCCACCAAAGCAGGCGCACATTTGTCGACAAGCTCGACTTCCGGACATCCGTCGGCTACGGCGACGGCCCCGGCGACCGGGAGCGTTTCGGCTTGCGCGGCCGCGGACCGACCATGGTGATAACGGACCTGGGGATCATGCACCCCGACCCCTACACCTGTGAGCTCGTGCTCACGCACGTGCACCCTGGCGTGGAACCCGCAGATGTGCTGGAGGCGACCGGGTGGGGCTTGAAGATCGCGGGTGACGTGGCGCGTACGGAGCCGCCCACCGAGCGGGAGCTGGTGGCATTGCGCCGGCTGCAGGAGGGGACCTGACGTGCCCATCCCGGACGTCTGGATAGCGGACGCGGTCCGCACGCCTGTCGGGCGCCACGGCGGGTCGCTGTCCGGGGTGAGGCCCGACGACCTGGCCGCCGGCGTGCTGACAGCCTTGAAGGAGAGGAACCCGGCGTTCGATCCAGGCCTCGTCGACGACGTGGTATTCGGCGACGCCAACGGCGCCGGGGAGGACAACCGCAACGTGGCCCGCATGGCGGCCCTGCTCGCCGGCTACCCCGTCGGCGTGCCGGGAGCGACGGTCAACCGCCTGTGCGGTTCGGGGATGGAGGCGGTGGTCGAGGCGAGCCGGGCGGTCGCAGTCGGTGACGCCTCGCTGTGCGTGGCGGGCGGAGTCGAATCGATGAGCCGGGCGCCGTGGGTCGTCACCAAGCCCGAGGCGGGATTCGCCCGCACCAGCCAGACGATGTGGTCCACAACCCTCGGTTGGCGGATGACGAACCCGGTGATGCCCGCGGAGTGGACGGCGGCGCTCGGGGAAGGGGCGGAGCTGCTCGCGGACCGCTACTCCATCGGCCGGGAGGAGCAGGACAGCTTCGCTCTCAGAAGTCACCTGAACGCGGCCGCGGCGTGGGACGACGGACAGTTCGCCGAGGAAGTCACCGCTGTGGACGGCGTCGACCTCGCCCGGGACGAGAGCATCCGCGCCGACACCACGATGGAGAAGCTCGGCCGGTTGAAGCCGTCCTTCCGACCGGATGGCACGGTGACAGCGGGCAACTCGTCGCCGCTCAACGACGGGGCCGCCGCGCTGATCATCGCCGATGACACCGGTATCGCTTCGATCGGGCGGGAACCTCTCGGGCGCATCGCTGCGCGAGGCGTCAGCGGCGTGGAACCCCAGTACTACGGAATCGGCCCGGTGGAGGCGGCGCGCACCGCGTTGAAGCGTGCGGGCATCGGTTGGGGCGACCTCTCGAGTGTGGAGCTCAACGAGGCCTTCGCCGCTCAGTCGCTGGCGTGCCTGCGGGAATGGCCGGAGCTCGACCCGGGGATCGTGAACCCGGCCGGGGGAGCCATCGCCATCGGGCATCCCCTCGGCTGCTCCGGCGCCCGGATCCTGGCGACCCTCGCGTGGCGGATGCACCGCAGCGGCAGCCGGTGGGGCCTCGCCGCCATGTGCATTGGTGTCGGGCAGGGGATAGCGGTAGTGCTCGAAGGTCCTGGGAGGTAAAAGACGTGACCGCCGTGGCAGGAAAGCCTTCGCTCGTGATCGATCCGGCGTACGACTCGCCGGAGTACCGCTCGACGTCGGCACGGGCACCCAAGCAGCCCCTCGTGATGCTGGCACCGGGGATGATCGACCGCGACGGTCCGGTGCTCGGCGAGGGGCGCGTGGGACCCGAGGACGCGGACCTCACCCGCCAGCACAGCGGGGAGCCGATAGGGGAGAGGATCAACGTCAACGGCAGGCTGCTCGACTCCGGGGGGCACCCCGTCGCCGGGCAGCTGGTGGAGGTGTGGCAGTGCAACGCCGCAGGGCGGTACCGCCACGCGGTCGATCAGCACCCTGCACCTCTCGACCCGAACTTCACCGGCGCCGGGCGTTGCATCACCGGGCCAGACGGCGGATACCGGTTCGTGACCATCAAGCCCGGCGCTTACCCGTGGGGCAACCACCCCAACGCGTGGAGGCCGTGCCACATCCACTTCTCGGTGTTCGGCCGGGTCTTCACCGAGCGACTGGTCACCCAGATGTACTTTCCCGGCGATCCCCTCCTCGAGTTCGACCCCATCTTCAACTCGGTGCGCGACGAACGCGCCCGCGGGCGGCTGATCTCGTCGTTCGATTGGTCCACGACCGAGGAGGAGTGGGCCCTCGGATACCGGTTCGACATCGTGGTCGGTGGTCATCTGGCGACCCCAATCGAGGAGCCGGCGTGAGCGAGAGCCCCTCCCAAACCACCCCGTCCCAAACGATCGGTCCTTTCTTCAGCTTCGGGCTCGAATGGATGGCCGCGCCGGACCTGGTGGATCCTGCCTCCCCGGGGGCGATCGAGCTGGTGGGCACCGTGTACGACGGCGCCGGGGCGGGCGTGCCCGACGCCGTCGTGGAGATCTGGCAGCCCCCCCTTTTCGGCCGCGCGCTGACCGGGGCCGACGGCTCGTTCCGGTTCACGACGGTCAAGCCGGCGCCCGGCGCCAAGGGCGATGCGCCGCATGTCGACGTGTCGTTGTTCGCGCGCGGCCTCCTGCAGCGGGTTGTGACACGCATCTACTTCCCGGACGAGGAGACGGCCAATGCCTCCGACCCGGTCCTCGCGGAGGTGCCGGAGGACCGCCGGGCGACCCTCGTCGCTGTTAGCAAGGACGGGTGCCTACGCTTCGACCTGCACCTGCAAGGCCCCCGGGAAACAGTCTTCTTTGCCTACTGACCATCTCTTCTCGCACATCGTCACCACCGACGAGCTGCTGGCCGCGACGGGCGACAGCGCGTGGCTGGCCGCGATGCTCGACGCGGAGGCCGCCCTCGCCCGGGCGGAGGCCCACGCGGGTGTGATCAGCGCGGAGGTCGCGTCTGCGATCGCCGCCGGCTGCAAGTCCGAGGCGTTCGACGTCGAGGAGATCGGCAGACAGGCACGCGACGGAGGGAACCCCGTCATTCCGCTCGTGTCGAGACTGAGGGAAGTTGTCGGCCCCGGCGCGCGCGACTTCGTGCACTGGGGGGCGACGAGCCAGGACATCCTCGACACCGCCGCCGTGCTCGTGGCGCGGCGCTCGGGGCGCGTGATCGACGCCGGCCTCCTCCGCCTGGCCGACAGCTGCGCGACCCTGGCGGACAGCCACCGCTCGACGGTCATGGCGGGCAGGACGTTGCTGCAGCCCGCAGTGCCCATCACCTTCGGGATGAAGGCGGCCGGCTGGCTGGGCGGAGTGATCGACGCCAGGCAGGCGTTGGCGGCGGCAGTCGACGGGCTCGCCGTGCAGCTCGGAGGGGCGGCGGGGACTCTCGCCTCGCTCGGCTCCCGCGGCCCCGAGGTCGTGTCGGCGTTCGCCGGCGAGCTCGGCCTGCCGGAACCGGTGATGCCGTGGCACACCGCGCGCGAGCGAACCGCCTCTCTGGCCGCCGCGCTCGGTCTCGTCGCGGGGACTTCCGCGAAGATCGCCGGCGACGTGGCGCTGCTCATGCAGCACGAGGTCGGCGAGGCGTTCGAGCCCGGCGGGCCGGGACAGGGTGGGTCCTCGACGATGCCGCACAAGAGCAACCCCGTCGGCGCCGCGGCCGTCGGCGCGGCTACCCGCCGGGCACACGCGCTGGTCTGTCTTTTCTTCGAGTCCCTTTCCGGCGAGCACGAGCGCCACGTCACCTCTTGGCCCGTCGAATGGCAGTCGCTCGGGGAACTGCTCGCTCTCACCGGCGGAGCGGTCGCTCGCACGGCGGAGACCGTGGGCGGCCTGGAGGTCGTCGCCGGTGCCATGGCGGAGCGGGTGCGCGCCCTGGCCGGGCTCCTGCTCGCCGAGCGGGTGAGCCTCGCGCTGGCCCCGCGGATGGGTCGCTCCGAGGCCGCGGCGGCGGTCGCCGAGGCGGGGCGTCGCGCGACGGACACCTCCGCCGGCGCGCTCGTGGCCTCGCTGATGTCGGACCCCCGGGTTGCCGAAGTGATCCAGGCCCCGGAGCTCGAGGACCTGATGGACCCGGCGGGCTACCTGGGCTCGTCGGAGGTGTGGATCGACCGGGTCCTCGCCCGGCACGCGGAGATGTCGCGATGAGCCTCCAGGGCGTGCGCGTCGACGGGCCGCCCGGCGCCCCGGCTCTCGTTCTCAGCAACTCCCTGGGGTGCAGCGCGGACATGTGGGCACCGCAGATGCCCGCGCTCACCCAGCGGTTCCGGGTCGTCCGCTACGAACATCGCGGCCACGGCGGGGCCGGAACCCCGGACGGCGCGTGGACCGTCGACGATCTGGGTCGCGACCTCCTGGCGGTCATGGACGCGGCAGGATTCGAACGGGCCTCGGTCATGGGGTTGTCGCTCGGCGGAACCGTGGCGATGTGGCTCGCCATCAACCACCCCGCGCGGGTCGACCGGCTGGTGATCGCGTGCAGCAGGGCGTCCTGGCCGCCCAAGGAGATGTGGGCGGGACGCATCGAGGCCATGCGAACCGGCCGGCCCGCCGACCTCCTCTCCGCGCTGCTCGGCCGCTGGTTCACCCCGGGTTTCGCGGGTGTTCACCCGGATGCGGTTGCGCTGGTCGCCTCGATGCTCGACACGGCAAGCCCACAGGGTTACGCCGGGTGCTGCGAGGCACTGTCGGAGGTGGACCTGAGCGCGGACCTCGGGTCCATCACCGCCCCGACACTCGTGCTCGCCGGCTCACTGGATCCGGGCGTGCCGATCGCGGTGGCAGCGTCGTTGGCCGAGGCGATCCCGGGCAGCTCCCTGCAGGTGATCTCGCCGGGCGCCCACCTCATCAACGTCGAGCAGCCCGGAAGGTTCAATGCGGCCGTGATCGACCACCTTGCGGGCGACGCCCTGGAGCGCGGGAGGGCGACGCGGCGTGCGGTGCTGGGCGACTCGCACGTTGAAGCGTCGGAGACCGGCGCGGGCCCGATCACCTCGTCGTTCGTCGATCTGATCACGCGTTACGCCTGGGGTGACGTGTGGACCCGGCCAGGGCTCGACAAGCGAACCCGCTCGTGCATCACCCTGGCCATGCTCGTCGCCATGGGACGTTTCGACGAGCTCGGCATGCACCTCCTCGGGGCACGGCGCAACGGGTTGAGCGACGAAGAGATCGTGGAGGTGCTGCTCCAGACGGCGATCTACTGCGGGGTCCCGGCGGCGAACTCGGCGTTCGCTGTCGCCCGGCGGGTGCTGGAGGACGATGCTGGTGCAGCCGGCGGAGCCGGTGACTGAGTCCGGCCGCAGCAACGACTTCGTCCAGTCGCTCGAACGCGGTCTCGCGGTGATCCGGGCGTTCGGGCCGGACCGCCCGTCGCTCACGCTGTCGGAGGTCGCCCGCCAGACGGGGCTGACTCGGGCGGCGGCAAGGCGGTTCCTCCTCACCCTGACCGAGCTCGGCTACGTGCACTCCGACGGCCGCATGTTCTCGCTCCGCCCGAGAGTCCTGGAGCTCGGCTACGCCTACCTGTCGACTCTCGGGCTGAACGAGGTGGCGGCGCCGCACATGGAGCAGCTGGTCGCCGAGACGAAGGAGTCCTCTTCAATCGCCGTGCTCGACGGTGACGACGTCGCGTACGTCGTCCGGGTGCCGACCCAGCGCATCATGACCGTGACCATCGCGGTCGGGACCAGGTTCCCCGCATATGCCACCTCGATGGGCCGGGTCCTCCTCGCGAACCTGCCGGCTGCAGAACTGGGCACCTATCTCGGGCGGGTGGAGCTTCAGCCGTTGACCGGCAGGACGATCGTCGACAAGACGAAGCTGCGGGCCGAGCTGGCCGAGATTGCGGCGCAGGGCTACGCCGTCGTCGACCAGGAGTTGGAGGACGGGCTGCGCTCTGTGGCCGTACCGATCCGCGACTCGTCGGGACGGGTCGTGGCTGCGCTGAACATGTCCGCGCATGCCAGCCGGGCGACACTCGAGCATCTTCGCCGCCGCGTGCTACCGAAGTTGCTCGAGACGGCGAGGCACATAGAGGTGGACCTCGGCGCGCTCGGCTCAGCACCGAGGAAGGTCAGCCGCTAACCCTCCGACTGCACGATCCGCTCCACCATGCGGCGGGCGGCCAGCCCTCCCCGGTCGATCTTGATGTTCAACTCGAACGGGTCGGGGTCGCGGCTCACCCGCTTCTCGAGGACGTTCAGGGCGTTGACATCCTGCTGCACGACCGTCTCGTTGAGCTTGTAGAGGTGGTCGGAGATCTCCGCGTCGTCGAATGCGAAGTCGCGCGACACCGCCCAGAAGTCGTACGTCGACGTCGCCGTCGACGGCGTGATCCCGTAGCTGATCTTCATGTGGAACGCTTCTGCGTCCGTGCCGTCCGCCGATGGCGCCACACCGCACGGGGCGATACGCGAATGCAGGAGGTAGTAGCCGGGCGGGAAGTACTCGATGTCCTGCCAGCGGTCGATGCGGCCCTCGATTCCGGTTGAGCGCGAATAGAAGGGAGGGCACTCGACGTCTTGCATGTGGCGGTTAACCCTCACGATCCCCGCTTCCTCGTCGACGTCGGCCTCGATGGGCGTGGCGGCCACCTCGGGCGTGCCGATGTACCCGGCGTGCAGGTAGGTCTCGTGGGAGAGGTCGAGGAGGTTGTCGATCAGGAGCATGTAGCGCGCCTGCAACGGCGCCATCGACGTGACGACCCGCCAGTCGGCTCCGTCCACGAGCCACGGTGTCACCGGAAGTCGCCCGTGGTCGGGCTGCTCCGGGTCGCCCATCCAGATCCAGGTCCACACGCCCTGCTCGACCAGCGGATAGCTGCGCACGCGCGCGCGTCCCGGGATCTGCTCCTGCCCGGGTACCGCGACGCACGTGCCTTCGCAGTCGAAGGTGAAGCCGTGGTAACCACAGACGAGCAGGTCCCCGTC
Source organism: Acidimicrobiales bacterium (assembly GCA_035533095.1). Taxonomy (NCBI): domain Bacteria; kingdom Bacillati; phylum Actinomycetota; class Acidimicrobiia; order Acidimicrobiales; species Acidimicrobiales bacterium. The sequence continues at coordinate 99,486 of DATLUM010000011.1, forward strand.
GAGCCGGCCGAGTGACAGGGGGAAGCGCCGGTGGGGGCATCGGTCAGCGAGGGCCACGGGGCGGCCGCCGGTGGTGCGGTAGAGCACGACGTTCTCCCCGAGCACGGTCCGGCCGAGGGGGGCCGCGGTCACCTCGCTGGACAGCGCCACCACGTACCAGCGGTCGTGAGCGAACATCGTATCGGGCTCTGTCTGTGCTGTTTCCATTTCAGTAGTCCATTTCAGAAGTCCATGTCAGAAGTCATCGGTTGCGGGCAGGCCGACGTAGTTCTCTGCGAAGACCATCTCGGCGGCCTCCGAGCGTTGCAGGTAGTTGAGCCTCGAGATCTGGAGCTGCTCGATGTAGGGCCCCTCGCCGAGCTGGTGGAGCAGAGTCGTCATGTAATTGGAGAAGTCCTGTGCGCGCCATACCCGGCGCAGTGCAGTCGAGCTGTAGCCCTCGAGCCTTTCCGTGCTGCCGTCCCGGTACCAGTCGAGGAGGGCGGCGGCGAGGAGGCGGACGTCGTTGGCCGCCAGGTTGAGGCCCTTGGCGCCCGTAGGCGGGACGATGTGTGCGGCGTCGCCGGCGAGGAAGAGCCGCCCCAGTTGCATCGGCTCGCACACGTAGCTCCGCATGGTGGTGATGCCCTTCTCGAGGACGGGTCCCTCATTGAGCTCCCAACCTTCCGACGCCATCCGGATCTGCAGCTCCTTCCAGATGCGTTCGTCGGGCCACGCCCCGATGTCCTCGCCGGGAGGAACCTGGATGTAGAGGCGGCTGATGTGCTCGGACCGCATGGAATGGAGGGCGAAGCCCCTCTCGTGCCACGCGTAGATCAGCTCGTCGGTCGCCGGTGCCGCCTCGGCCAGGATGCCCAGCCAGTCGAAGGGGTACTGGAGGTCGAACTCGGTGTAGGAGCCATCCGGCAGCGAGGCCCTGCTGACACCGTGGAACCCGTCGCAGCCGGCGATGAAGTCGCATTCGACGGTAACCGTGCGTCCTTGCTCCGTGAAGGCGATGCTCGGATGGTCGCTGTCGAAATCGTGCAGCACGACGTCCTCGACCTCGAAGCGGACGTCGATGCCGCGCTCGCCGGCCGCGGTATAGAGGTCCTTCATGACCTCTTGCTGGCCGTAGATGGTCAGGAAGCGACCGGTCAGCCTCTCCATCTCGATGTGCTGCGTGCGGCCCGGCCGGCGTACGTAGACGCCCGTGTGGTGAAGCCCCTCGCGCGCCAGCCGGTCACCAACTCCGAGCCGGTGCATGAGGTCGACGGTGTTCTGCTCGAGCAGCCCGGCACGCACCCGCTTCTCGACGTACTCGCGCGGCTTGGCTTCCAGGACCACGGAATCGACGCCGGCCTGCTGCAACAGGAGTGCCAAAAGCAGCCCCGCTGGGCCCCCTCCGACGATTCCGACCTTGGTGCGCACCAGGCAGGCCCTCCCTTGTGGATCGGGGCCATCTTAAGCCCGATGTTCGGCCACCGACACTGTGTGCGCATGTCGCACGAAGCACACCCCTGTGTCGCGACGTCAACCTCTTTTCCAAAGAAAATTGGCTAGAACGAGGCCCATGGGACTCCGCATCTTCACCGAGCCGCAGCAGGGCGCTTCGTACGACCAGCTTCTCGCGGTGGCCCGCACGGCCGAGGAGTGCGGGTTCGACGCTTTCTTCCGCTCGGATCACTACTTGAAGATGGGGTCGGCCAGCGGGCTGCCGGAGTACACCGACGCGTGGACGACCCTCGCGGGGCTCGCCCGGGACACTGCTCGCATCCGGCTGGGCACGCTGGTCACCCCGGTGACGTTCCGGGCGGTCGGGACCTTTCCCGCTGTGGTCACCCAGGTGGATCACATGAGCGGTGGCCGTGTCGATGTGGGGCTCGGGGCGGGGTGGTACGAGGCGGAGCATGAGGCGTACGGGTTGTCGTTTCCGCCGGCTGGGGCGCGCTACGACCTGCTCGAGGACCAGCTCAACATCTTGCACGGGGTGTGGTCGGCGCCGGCGGGCGCGACCTTCGAGCACAAGGGGTTCACCTGCTCTGTCAGCCTGGCGGCGGACTCACTGCGGCCGGCTCAGTCGCCGCACCCGCCGATCATCATGGGCGGGCGAGGCGGGACCCGCAACGCCCGGCTCGCCGCCACCTTCGCCGACGAGTTCAACACAGCGTTCGTGCCTCGTGAGCAGATGAGGTCGACGCATGACGCGGTGCGCCGGGCGTGTGAGGCTGCGGGGCGGGACCCGGCGTCGGTCGTGTGGTCGGTCGCGCTGGTCGTGTGTTGCGGTTCGACCGAGCAGGAGGTGGCGCGAAGAGCGGCGGCCATCGGCAGGGACGTGGACGAGCTGCGGCGCAACGGGCTCGCTGGGTCGCCGGACGAGGTGGTCGACAAGCTTGGCCTGTACGCGGAGTCGGGGGCGCAGCGCTGCTACCTGCAGGTGCTCGACCTGTCGGACCTCGACCATCTGCGTCTCATCGGGGAGGAGGTGCAGCCGCATTGGGGCGGTCGTTGAGGCCTACTTGGCGTTCATCGGGTCGTGAAGCTCGGTCGTGGTGAAACGGACCGCGTCCCACGCCCCTTCAGAGACTCTGCTCCACACTCCCGGCGGAGTTCCAGACCGCTCACGGCTGCGATCTGTTGCAGGGACACCTCTACGGTGAGCCCAGACCGACCGACGAGATGACCGAGTTCCTGCACGCCGCGGTCGGCCGCGATGCGCTCGGCATCGCCACCTCCGTCGTCTGACTATTGGGAATGGCCGGTCAGCACGGTGGTTCACCCATAGCAACTCCGCCGTTTGATAGCCCGTTGCACGGGCACCCGGTGGCCTTCAATCGGCGGGACCCCTTTCGGACAGTGATCGATGGGAGCTCGCCGGTGCCTCACGGTTGCTGGCGACGATAAATCGCTGGCCCCTTCTGCACCCCGTCGGTTACAAATGCTCCTGACCGACATGGAAAGGAGGAGCGCAATGGCCAATGACTCGTTTATGACTGCCGCAACCACCGTGGCTTACGACGGCCCGATGCTCCTCGGCACCTCGGTTGCCATCACGGCCTAGAGCGGTCCTTCTCGCCAGCCCCGGCTAACCAACCTGACCGAAGCGTCTTCTCCGTCGAGCGTCGTCCGTTCCCGCGCTCGGTCTCTTGGTGCCCCCGTTCGCCCGCACGCCACCCGAAGGAGGTGACATCATGTACATGCATCCCTATCTGGCTCATCAATTGGCCCTCAGCCAACAGGAAGAGCTTCGGCGACAAGCGATCCGACACCCGAAGCGGCTGAGCCGGCCGCGCCAAAAGCCCTCGTTTCGCCGGCTCAGCCCCGGGTCTCTCAATGCTCCTCCACCGCGGTCGGCGCCGGCGAGCCAATGACTATCGAGGTCTGAAGGGGTGTGCAGCATGACGCACACAAGGTCATGCTGCACACCCCTCCGCCAGACTGGGAACACCGCCGCCCCCGGTCGAACCCCGTATCCAACCGTCCGGACGGCGGACACGTTGACGCCATCTTGGGGAACTGTTGCACGGTCGATCATGGGAGCCGGCGAGGCGACGCAGGAGGGTGCCGTTCTGTATCCGGCCGACCGCCACCGGGCTCTGATTATCGATAGTGCATTCCAATTCTGGACTGCCCGTGTAACGGCGCTTCGATGGCGGCGGGAGGGACCGGGCCACGGAGGTGGTCGGGGCCGTGGCCCGTCGGCCGCTCTGAGAGCCAGTGTGGACGGCCAAGAGGAGGTTCCGGGGCGTCGGGGCGGCCCATGCAATGGATGACACCTTGCCATCTAGGGTTGATGGGGGCTGCCCATGGTCGTCGACGGCCTGCCCCCCCGCTGCTAGGGGCGCACGGGCCGCCGCCTCATCCACGGCGCCGCAATACCCGGCGGTTCGTAGCCGGCGTCGGCGAGGGAGAAGTTGGTGCCCGGCTTGACGATCTGGTCGATGCGGTCCAACACGTCCGCCGGCAGCTGGACCTCGGTGGCGCCGAGCTGGCCCTCGAGGTGCTCGGCCGTGCGGGGCCCGATGATGGCCGACGTGACCGCGGGGTGCTCGAGGACGAACGCCAGCGCCATGTGGATCAGGCTGATGCCGGACTCGTCGGCCAGCTCGGCCAGGGCGGTCGCGGCGTCGAGCTTGGCCTTGTTCTCAGGCCTGGTCAGGTCGTAGCGGGCCGGAATGCGCGACGCCCGCCGGCTGGTGAGGTCCGGCGCCCCTGTCCGCCACCGGCCCGACAACCAACCGCCGGCGAGCGGGCTCCACGGGATCACCCCCATCCCGTACTTCTGGCACAGGGGCAGCACCTCTGCTTCGATCCCCCGCACCAGCATCGAGTACGGCGGCTGTTCGCAGACGAACCGCTCCCGGCCCCGCCGCTCGGCCACCCACTGGGCCTCGACGATGTCGCCGGGCGGGAACGTGGACGACCCGAGGTAGCGGACCTTCCCTTGGCGCACCAGGTCGGTGAGGGCGCCGAGCGTCTCGTCGATGCCGATGTGGGGGTCGGGCCTGTGGATCTGGTACAGGTCGATGTAGTCGGTGCCGAGCCGGCGCAGGCTGTGCTCGCACTCCTGGATGATCCAACGCCGGGAGTTGCCCATCATGTTGGGGTCCTCCCCCATGGTCCCGTGGACCTTGGTGGCGATGACGAGCTGGTCGCGCCGGCCGGCGATGGCCTTGGCGACGATCTCCTCGGACTCACCGGCCGAGTACACGTCGGCGGTGTCGATGAAGTTGATTCCCGCGTCGAGGGCAGAGCGGATGATGCGGACCGATTCGTCGTGGTCGGGGTTCCCCCACGAGCCGAACATCATGGCGCCGAGGCACAGAGGGCTGACGCGAACTCCAGTGTTGCCGAGATTGCGATATTTCACACTTCCGGAAACTACTCCCATCCGGTGGCCAGCGATGATGGGTGCACACCCTGAGGAGGACTCCGGCGACGTCAGGTGGATGCTCAACCCGCAACGCAGCGACCGAGGTGCCGGCGGCGACGCCCCTGGACGCCTTGGCCCTCCCACAGGGCGGCGGATCAACGAGCGGAACCTGGAACCGTACGTTGCCGAGCCGCTCTGCGTTGTCTACTGTGCCGGTCCCCACCGCCAGGGGGCCGACATGGCGGCCGTCCGGGTGGCCGAGCTCGGCCGGGCGGTCAAGAAGATGATCGGCGCTATGACGGGCTGGGTGGACGAAGGCTTCGAGATCGAGACAGGAGGCGCGTGATGACAAACGTGATCGTGCAGGGGGTGTTCGTGGTGGATCCGGGAGAACGGGACCAGTTCATCGAGGCAAGCATCGAGGGGATGCGAGCCTCACGGGCGGAGGCAGGCTGTCTGGAGTACGTCTTCGCCGCCGACCCGCTCGACTCGGGCCGGGTCGTGCTCTCGGAGCGCTGGGAGTCGATGGAGCTCCTTCAGCAGCACCTGAATGGACAGTCATCGCGTTCGGCGGGAGACAGGCCGAAGCCAACGTCGGCGGAGATCGTCATGTACGAGGTGGCGTCGGCCACCAAGCTGATCTGAGACCGCCGATGTGACGGTCCGTCTCGGCGCGCTACTGAACGCCGGGTCGGCGAGGACGCCAGAGGTGATGCCGATCTGCGCTCCGATGGACGTTGTCATCGTCGGGTTACAGACGCCCGGAGCCGCGTCGGGGTTGGCGACGCACACTTCGCACTCCAAGCCGTCGAGGTCCGGAAGAAGACACTGAGAATCGACCTATGCGATTGGGAGTCGTGGATCGACCAGTCCCGGGAGGAACGCACTCCTACTGGGCTCCAGAAGCTGACCCACACGGATCCTGCCGCGGCTCACCGATGAGGAGGTAAGGGCCGAGAAGGTTGCCGAGGTTGGCTGCGGCCGTGGCGAGAACGAGGGCTACATGCGGGGGGAATGCGTCGGGTTCGACGGAATCGAGTTGCAGCAACCCCACCGGCTTTCCCGTCAGGAATATCGGCACCGCCAGATAGCTACGCGTGTGCCGTGATGTCGATTCGGCCCGCCGGTGCGCGGGGACAGCTGCAGCAGGCACGGTGATGTCAGCCAGGTAGCGCATCTTGCCGCTCGCGATCACCGCCCCCGCGACGCCTTGGCCCTCCGGGATTCGAGCGGCCCGCGCAGTGGCTGTCGGCGGTGGGTAGGCCGCGCCCAGCCGGATTCCGTCACTGCCGAGGAGTTGAATGCTTGCGCCGGTAAACGCGACGACTTTCCGCACGGTGCGCAGCGTGAGGGCAAGCGCGCTGTCGAGGTCGATCGCGGACTGCAGGTCAGCGGTCAGGTCGACGAGGAGTTGAGGGTCAAGTTCTGAGCCACGACGCAACCGCCCGCGCGCCCGCATCGTCGCAGCCGGTGTTGCCGCACCTGTGGGCATGACCGGCGCTGGCTGACCGAAGAGGAAGCCTTGACCTTCGGTCACGCCAAAGCGCCTCAACGCATGGCTTTGATCGGCGGTTTCGACACCTTCGGCCACCACGGTCATGTCGAGGCCCGAGGCCATCCCGATGATGGCCCGGATGACGTGCTCGGCGCGCCTGTCATGCCCGAGATCGGCGACAAACGAACGGTCGATCTTGAGAATGTCGCACGGCAATGTAGTCAGGTAGCTAAGGGTGGAATGTCCGGTACCGAAGTCGTCGAGGGCGACCCATAGCCCATCCGCCCGCAGCCTGGTCAAGGTCTCCGAGGCGGCACCAGGATCAGTGAGCAGGCCCGTTTCGGTTACTTCCAGACACAGCCGCCCACCGGACAGTCCGGTGCTCGCAAGCTCGTCCAGGACGGTGTCGGCGTAAGCGGGGTCGCTCAGTTCAGGCCCTGACACGTTGATTGAGACCCTCTGAGAGGCGAACGCGCGCCTGACCGCGGTACCGAACACCTCACGGCGGACAAACGCGCCCAACGCCCCGATCAGCCCCGCTTCTTCGGCGAGGGGCACGAACTTCCCAGGCGAGATCGGCCCGTAGTAACTGTGATTCCAGCGGACGAGTGCCTCCGCACCGGTCGGGCTGGCATCGGCAAGCAACACCGTTGGCATGTAGACGACGGAGAGCCCGCGGCCACCATCATGCAGGGCTCGGTCGAGCTCCGTCATCAACACTCGGTCTTGGTCGGTCAACACCTGCCCCCGACCTCACTTGCCATTCGAGGGGGATCCAAGGGCCCCATATACCTCCGAGGATAAGCCGTCTTGACTTCGGCCAACGGCTGCCTCTGACGATTAGACAGACCTCTGTGTAGAACCGGCGGAGGAGTACATCAGGTGAGCGAGCGGCAAGTTCACGTCAGCCAGCCGGTGGAAGTCCGCTCCGAGGAGACGCCAAGGTCCTCGGTAGCGAAACCCCCGGCGTCGGTCGAGAGGTCGGCGTCGGAGCGGGGTGGAGGCAACTGGCCGGTCCGCAGCATGAAGCGAAGCCTGCAGCGTCGTTATTTTGCCCGAAAGGAACCAGAGAGGGCCGAGCCTGTACCAGCGGTGGCGAAGGCCACGGAAGGCACTTGGGATCTTGGAGCGGATGCCCAGGGACTCTCCGGCGTAGGGGGCGTGGAACGGTCAGAAGGGTGGCGCGCGATTTCCATCCAATCTCCAGACAAACGCCACCGAGCCTGCTCCTGAGTCACCTGTGATACATCTCGGTTCGGGATGGTCCCGGCCGAAGGAGGACAAGCCATGCCGATCATCGACGTGAAGGTGATGGAAGGGGTGCTCACCACCGAGCAGAAGCAGAAGATTGCCCGAGGCATGACCGACGTGTTCGCCGACGTTGTCGGTTCGCGGGCGCGTTCGGTGACCTGGGTCGTCATCCAGGACGTCGCTAGCGGAGAGTGGACTATGGGTGGCGACCCAATTACGACCGAAGGTGTCAAGGAGCTCCTGAGCGGCGAGCCCGCCAACGTTTAGCCATCCTGCTCCACCATTTTCCCGGCTCTTGAGCTGGAGATAGACGCGAGAGTGGCCTTGCCGTGAGGGAAACTGTGGTTGTCGAGCTTCGCAAATCTCTCACGGTAAGGTGCTCTCTCGATAGGTGGTGGGTGACTGCTTGACAACAATGAAGGCGTGGATGGTTTGGTCCCGCCCCACTCGGCATCGCGGTTGTCTAACGGCCGTGTGTTGTTCGGAATGGGGGCTGTCCGCGGCGAGGCGGAATCACACCGAGGATTCGATACGCCGCTGGTAGTCGGCTGCCAGGGCTAATAGGGCACCTTGGCAGTCACCGGTGAACGATGATCCGTGCATCAGGGCAAGGGTCTGCGGCGCGAGCGCGGCCAGCCGCTCAACGGTGCTAGGCGTGGCAGGTGCCAGACTGCTGGCCCGGAACAGGTCCTCGGCCTCCGACGCCGCCTCGACGATGTCGGATTCGGTCAGCGGCGGGCCGTCCCCCAGGTGGGTGAAGAGGTCGCCGCACAAAAGGGTTCCCGTCGTCTCCTCGTACAGCACGCGTGCTTCCCATCCGTGCGGCACGTGGGGGGTGTCGATGTGGCGAACCTTTTTGGCCCCGAGGTCAATAAGTTCGCCCTCGGAGAGCGACCGGGGCGGGCGATCCGCCATTTCGTTGAGCGAAACCAAGCAGCCGATGGCCCCGTGGGCAACCTGAGCCTGCGGGGCGACGGCCAGGAACTCGTTCATCGTGCCGCACTCATCGGACTCGACATGCCCGAAGGTGATCCAGCGCAGTTGCTCCACCGGCATGACCCTTTGGATGGCGTCACGTACCGAGCCAAACATCGACCGGTGGCCCGTATGGAACAAGAGCGGCTCCTCATCGAGCACGAGGAACTGGTTGAACGTAAAGCCGGTAGGCCCGATCTCCGGCACGAGAGTAGATAGGCGGTAGATGTCGGGCGCTATCTCGTCCACCTTCGTCTCCACGCTTCTCTCCTTTTCTAAGCCTCCACAGAGTCTGATCGATCACCACAGCATGTGCCACCCGATCCGGCAAGGGCCGGCGCCGAGATGCTGGTCGCTGCCGCGGACCCGCGGACAAAGGCATCGGCGGCGAGCACGCCGTCGGGGTCGTACCGCTCGGCAACGGCGGCCAAGCGGGCGAGCGTGGGCTCATCGTAGGCGCGGCGTGCGCTGGTGGCGTCGTGCGGTGGGCCGTAGTTCGGCCAGACCCCGCCGGTGTCCCAGTCTGCCAGTGCCGCGAACAGCCGCTGCGCGTGCGGCACGACGGCTGGGTCCAGTGCGACGCCCACGGCCAGCACGCTGTACGCGGCGCTACGGTGTACGAACGCGCTGGGGTGGGCACCCTTGCGGGCGTACGCCCCTCCGAGCTGGCGAACCTCCACGATGATCTGCGGTGAGTCCGACTCGGGCCCCGCCACAGCGAGCAGCCGCTCCACGGTCTCGTCGGTGAAGTCGGTGAGCAGCATGGCCGGGTCACGCACCGGCATCGGGTCGACGGGGTCGGCGTGGACGGAGTCCACCTCCGTGTACGGCTTCACGGCTGCGTCGTCGACCAGCACGGGCGCGACGGTGCGCATCTGATCGAGCAGCCGTGACCCGTCGTCGGGGTCGCCGACCCACAAGAAGCGAACGCTGATCGCCATCCTGCCGACGAGCGGGGGCGGAGCGTCGGCCGCGTCAGGCGGCACCTGCAGGATCGCGAACGACGTGGTCGCCTGCTCCGGCAGAGTCCGCGACCACGCCCGCCAGCGGTCGATGACCGTCGGCGCGTCCTCGCCGGCGAAGTAGACCGCGCCGCCGTAGAAGCCGGCCAGTGGCAGCAGGTCGAACTCGACCGCGGTTACGATCCCGCCGGCGCCCTTGCCGCCGCGCAGCGCGAAGAACAAGTCCGGATGCTCGTCGGGAGTGACCCGGCGCAGCACGCCGTCGCCGGTGACGACATCGAACGCGCGGACGCGGTCGGCGGCGATGCCGAACGTACGGGTCATCGGACCGACACCGCCGCCGGTCGTGTAACCGATGACGCCCACGTCGCTCGAGGAGCCGTTCAGCGGGGCGAGCCCGTAGGGCGCCGCCGCTTCGATGACTCGCCGCCACTTCACCCCGGCACCAACCCGCGCCCAACGCTCCTCGGGATGGATCGTCACCTCGTCGAGGTGCCCGGTGACAAGCAGGATGTGCCCTGCCAGGGAGCTCACCGCGCCGTGCCCGGTCGCCTGCACGCCGACCGTCATCTTCTGCGCTCGAGCGAACGCGACGGTCGCGGACACGTCCGCCGCAGACAGCGGCGCCACAACCGCAGCCGGGCGCATCTCCACGGCCAGGTTCCACGGCCTGACTAACTCCTCATACGTTGGCTCACGCGGCTCGGCGACGGTCCCGGGCACTCGCGCGCGCAGCTCGTCGAGCAGTGCGCGACGGTAGGCCGGGGTCTCGGTGCGAACGGAATTCATGACTGCCTCCAGGGGGACGAAACCGGGACCGGACATCAGGCCCCGGACCGGCGGTCATCCAAGCGGCGCGCTCTGCAGATCCGACAAAGACGACGTGGAGGCGGCGTGGAGAGTCGACGCCCCCAAGCCGGCTGGGTGGCGGGCACCGGGATCGGACTCGGTCTCGTGCAAGTCGAGCATCGGCCGGTTCCTGGCGAAGGCATCGGCTTTCTAGGTGGGTGACCGCCTCCTGCGCACCACCTTTTCGATTTCGACTACGAGGAAGACGATGGTCGACGCGGCGATGACGGTGGCGAGCTCTGCCGGGCGGAGGGAGGCGGTGTGGAATATCCCGTGTAGGGCGGGGGTGTAGATGAGTGCCAACTGGACGGCCACGGTTCCGGCGACGGCGGCCATCAGCCACCGGTTGGGGGCGTCTCTCGGGCGAAGCGTGCTGTGCAGTTCTGAGCGGACGGCCAGGGCGTGGCCTAGTTGGAGGAATGCCAGGGTGGTGAAGACCATGGTCTGCCAGTGCCATCCGGCTGCTCGGGCGATCGCTTGGAGCGGCAGGACGATGGCGGCCATCAGCATGCCGATGAGCAGGGCGTGCTGCCACAGACCGTGGGCGAATAGTGACTCGCTCGCGTTTCGGGGCTGGCGGCGCATGGTGTCGGGTTCGGCGCGCTGGAGCCCGAGGGCGATGGCCGGGAGGCTGTCGGTGACCAGGTTGATCCACAGGATCTGCACCGGGACCAGCGGCAGTGGCAGGGCGAGGATAGGGGCCAGGAACATGACCCACACCTCGCCGGAGTTGGTTGTGAGGAGGTAGCGGACGGTGCGGCGGATGTTGTCGTAGATGCGCCGTCCTTCTTCTACGGCGTGCACGATGGTGGCAAAGTTGTCGTCGGCGAGGACCATGTCGGCCGCTTCTTTGCTGACGTCCGTGCCGGTCCGCCCCATGGTCACGCCGATATCGGCCTGGCGCAGGGCGGGGGCGTCGTTGACGCCGTCGCCGGTCATGGCGACGGTCCCGCCGCGGGCGTGCCAGGCGTTGATCACGCGCAGCTTCTGTTCCGGGTTGACCCGGGCGAATACCCGGGTTCGCTGCACTCGCCCGGTCAGCTGGTCATCTGTGAGCCGGCGGAGCTCGTCGCCGGTCATGACCGCCCCGTCATCGATGGGGATTCCGATACGGGCGGCAATGGCAGCGGCCGTGGCCGGGTGGTCTCCGGTGATCATGACTACCTGGATTCCGGCGTCGCGGCACGCGGCGATGGCGGCCGCGGACTCGGACCGCGGCGGGTCGGCGAGGGCCACCAGGCCAACGAGGTGCAGGTCGGCTTCCGGTCGCTCGGGGATCTGGTCGAGATGCCGGTCGGCCAGGGCCAGGACCCGGAAGCCCTCGGTGGCCCATCGCTCCGCGGTGGCGGCGGCCCGAGCGCAGATCTCCCGCTCCTGGGTGCGGACCAGAGGCAGGACGGTTTCGACCGCCCCTTTGGTCGCAACCACGATCCTGCCCCCGGCTCGGTGAATGGTCGTCATCCGCCGGCGTTGGGCGTCGAAGGCCAGCTCGGCGGTGCGCGGCCACGCGGCGCGTATGACCTCCGGGTCGCTGCCGAGTCTGCCGGCAAGCGCCAGAAGCGCACCTTCGGTGGGGTCGCCGCTGAGCTGCCACTCGCCACCGGGTGCTGAAGGCGCCCGGAGCGAGGCGTCGTTGCACGCCGCGGCCACGAGGGCGAGCCGGGCCAGATGTTCGTCGTACGGCGCGGTCGGTGTCGGTGCGACAGAGCCGGTCGGGTCGTAGCCAGGCCCCTCGATGCGGAACTCGCCTGCTGCGGTCCATACCTTTTCTGCCGCCATTCGGTTCTCGGTCAGGGTGCCGGTCTTGTCGCTGCAGATCACGTTCACCGAGCCGAGGGTCTCGACCGCGGTCAGCTTGCGGACGATGGCGTGACGGCGGGCCATGCGCTGGGCGCCGAGCGCCAGGGCGACGGTGATGACCGCGGGCAGGCCTTCTGGGATGGCGGCCACCGCCAGACTCACGGAGGTGAGGAACATGGTATGTACCAGCTCTCCACGTGCGACTCCCACCGCGAAGACGACTGCGCACACCGCGACGGCACCCGCGGCGAGGCGCCGGGCGAGGCCCGTTAGGCGCCGTTCGAGTGGGGTGGGGATCTCGCTGTGGGTGTGGAGCAGTGTCGCGATCCGGCCGAGCTCGCTGTCCTGGCCGGTGGCCACCACCAGGCCAGCGGCCCGCCCGTAGGTCACCGCGGTCCCCCTGAACGCCATGTTGACCAGGTCGCCGAGGATGGCGCCGTCGGCACCGGGCAGGGGATCGGTTCCTTTGGCCACCGGCTCGGACTCTCCGGTGAGGGCGGCCTCGTTGATCCTCAAGGCGTGGGCGTCGACCAGCCGGAGGTCGGCGGGCACGATGTCACCGGCGGCGATCAGAACCACATCACCGGGTACGAGGTCGGCGGCGGGCACCTCGATCACGAACCGATCGCGGCGGACCGTGGCCCGATCACCGGCCATCCGCCGAAGCGCGGCCATGGACCGCTGCGCTCGGTACTCCTGAATGAATCCGACCACCCCGTTGAGGGCGACGATCGCGCCTATCACTACCGCGTCCTCGATGTCGCCGATCAGGACCGTCACCACGGCCGCCGCGGCCAGCACGGCCGACATCGTGTTGATGAACTGCCCGGCCAGCACCGCCCAGGCGGGCCGCTGCGCGTCCTCGCCCAGCTGGTTAGCCCCGTAGGCGGCGAGCCGTTCCGCGGCCAGGGAGCCGGGTAGGCCCCGGGCGGGATCGACACCGAGATCGACCTCGGCCACCTCGGCGGCGGGCCGCTGCCACGGCCTGGTCACGGTTCGCCGGTCGGAGGGAGCGACGAGCATTAGCAGTCCTTGGTCAGCGGATGACTCAGCGCCGCCCTACCGGTCACCCCTCGCCACGCTTCTGGCTGCCGAAGCGCAGGAACCCGGTGAGAGCGGCGATCACCACGGCCACGCCGATGCCCAACTCGAGCACCTCACGGCCGGTGCGGAAGTCCACCAGGACCTCGATGAAAGACACAGCGGCGACAAGGACGATCATCGCGATCACCCGGGCCTTGAGATCGTTGAGGTCTTGCATGAGCAGCCACGGGGGAAGTGGCCTCGCCCCGGGCGGATCGACCCGGCTGACGAACAGCTCGTAGAAGCCGATAGCGGCGATGAGCATGGTGGCGCCGATCAGGAACAGGTCTATGACCGTCAGAAAGCCGGAGATGTTGGCCGCCGCCGGCCCCGGATGCTCGATGACGTCTCGCACCGAACGACCGAAGTAGTAGGCGCCGTAGGCGAAGGCGCCCAGCGCCACAGCGACAAGAACGGCCACGGGGATCATCACCAGTAAGCGGGACGCGCCTAGAAGCCGCTCGAAGCCGGTTTCGAACCGAGAGCGGCCGGCGGCCGGCCCGTGCAACTCGGACTTCGGGGTGTCTTCCGTGGGTTCGACCCCAGCGCTTGTGTGCTCGTCGCTACCGGTGGCCATGCCAAGCCTCTACTAGTCGGGGCGATGGTTCGGCCTCCCCGGTCGAAGCCGGAAGGCCCGTATTCGATCGGCACCTTCCTGGGCCTGCCGAGCGAGGTTTCGACCGTGACATGATCCCAGTCTCGGAGGCATCTCCGACCATCTACCAGGGCCAATCGGCCTATCCGGGCACCGGCTACCGGCTGCTCCGAGTTGCCACCGCCCCCACCGGAGCCAGCGGCCTCACAGGTCGGTATAGACACAGAGGCCCAGGAGTCTGTGCGCTTCGATGACCGCGAGGTTGCGGTGAGGTTGTGGTCCCTCGACCCAATGCCCGCTGGTCACCGCGGATACGGCTGGCTAGACGTCCGAGACGGAATCAAGCTGCTGGCGCACTCCCGGCGTGTCCCGGATCACTTCAGCCAGCCGTCCCTCGGCGTGTGCCTGCTCGGCGTCTTGACGCAGAGCCCGCAGACGATCCTCCGCCTCACGCACTTGGCGTTCCTCATCGGCGGTGAGTCGGTGAGAACCTGTCTTGGCCACGCCGCCAGCGTGCCGCGCGCACCGGTGCGAGCCTCGTTAACGCCCGGGTGGCGCATCCCTAATCTGTCCCTACCGCCGCCCTTGCCATCGACCCGCCCGTCGTCCAAGAGCTTCGCGTAGAGCGAGTCGAGGTGGTCGCCCCTGAGGCGACGGAGCGGCATGCGCCCGATCCGCGGGGTGACGTGACTCTCGATGTTTCGCGGGTAGCCGTCCCAGGTGCTTGGTCGAAGGCTGATCTGCTTTCGAGGTAGCGTCGAAGTCGAGGTCACGCCGGCCTCCTAGCGGGCCCGCCCCGCCGACCAACGTGTGTGGGACCTGTGCTCAGCCGGCGGAACAATCCACGGCAATCTCAAGCGCGGCGCAGACCTGCCGCATGCGCTCGTCGGCCAGGCGGCCGAGCCGCTCGACCAAGACAGCCACCGAGACGCTCTCGACAGAATCCAGGTTCACCGCGCACCGCCGTGGCACCGGATCATCACCCGGCTCGAGCACCACCTCGCTGGGCAACCCTCGGATCGTCGTAGTGCACGGCCCGACCAGCGTCCTGCGCAATCGCGGAATGGCGGCATCGCGGGACAGGACCACGACCGGCCTGCGACCGATGCCTGCCAGTTCGCACCACCACAACTCTCCACGGGCGGGAAGCGTGCTCACGACGAGGCTGCAGCATCCCGGAATGACGCCAGGTCGCCCCACTCGTCCGCCTCGCCGAGGGGGTGCTCGGCATATGCCGCATAAGCGGCGTCGACCTCGACTGCACGATGCCGGGCAAGCAGGGCGGTGAGAGCCTCGTCGATCAATACCGCGTCGGTCACGCCCGCCCGTGCCCGTCGGGCCTTGGCCAGGAGCTGCTCGTCGACTGTCGTGCTGACACGAACCCTTGCGATGCCATAAGTATGCCATGAGTATGCTACGCCGGTCCCAGTCCATCGGTCCTGTGGTAGTCCGCAGCCGGATCAGCGCCGGCTCCCCCCACCGAAGGGCAACCAGATAGCCGGGTCCGGAGGCTTGCCGACGAAGCGTTCAGGGTCGAAACGACCGGGCTCCTCGTAGTTCCCCGCCCCCATGTGCACCACCACGCCTTGAGGCGCGGTCATCGGACCCTTCCCTCGGTTGGTCCCCGCCGGCGGCCAGTTCGGCCATGACGAGCCGTTGACGCGTCGGCCAGGCTGTCGAAGAGGGGCGGACCGAACGGACGAATTAGAAGCCTCCCTCGGGGAATCTCAGGTAAGCCACTCCGGAGCAATTCATCCAGGAGGTGCTCCATGCCGGTTCTCATGACCATGCGTGTCGCAGGTGACCCGAAGAAGCTCGAGGAGCAGGGAGTCAACGGTCGCGATGCTCTCGACTCCATCATGGAAAGTGCCAAGAAGCACGGGATCATCGCCCACCGCTTCTACGGCAGCGACGACGGCCAGATCATGGTCGTGGACCTGTGGCCGGACCCGCAGAGCTTCCAGAAGTTCTTCGAGGAGAACGGTGCCCGCATCCAGCCGCTGATCCAGGCCACCGGCGCGCAGGGCGAGCCGGAGGTGACCTTCTGGCACGAGCTGGACATGCCCGACAAGGTCGGCTGGGAGGAGTCAGAGAGCGGGTAGTGACGCCGCCAGCCGGGCGCTGATCAGCGAGCGCTCGCTCGGGTTGGCCGTCAGCTCCAGCGCCGCCGAGTCAGCGGCGGCAGCCTCCGCGTCGCGCCCCAACTCCCGGAGCAACGACGCCCGCGTCGCGTGGAACAGGTGGTACCGGCCGAGCTCACCCGCGAGCGAGTCGACCTCCTCCAATGCTTCCGCCGGACCCGAGGTGTGCGACACCACGACCGCACGGTTGAGCCGGACCACCGGCGGAGGGTCGATCGCGACGAGCATGTCGTAGAGGGCCAGCAGCTGCTTCCAGTCGGTCTCCTCCCAACTGGGCGACTCGCAATGGACCGCAGCGATCGCGGCCTCCAACAGGAACGGACCGGGCCGGCCCATCGCGCCCGCCCGCTCGATCAACGACACAGCGCTACCGATCACCCGCCCGTCCCACAACCCACGGTCCTGCTCGGCGAGCACGACCAGCTCCCCGCCGGCGCCGACACGGGCGTCCCAGCGCGCCACGCTCAGGCGGATCAGCCCCAGCAGAGCCAGAGGTTCGGGCTCGTCGGGCAGGGCGCCGGCGACGAGGCCGGCGAGTCACTCCGCGTCGTCGACCAACTCGCGCCTGGTGCCGGTGTCGCCGGCGGTGGTGAAGAACCCCTCGTTGTAGATCAGGTAGATGACCGTGAGGACCTGATGCAGGCGCTCTCTCATCTCGTGGGGCTCGGGCGCCCGGTAGGGGATGGCGGCTGCGACGATCTTCTGCTTCGCGCGGGTCAGTCTTTTCGCCAGCGTCGCCTCGGGGACCATGAACGCCCGTGCGATCTCGGCGGTGGTCAGGCCGCCGACCGCCTTGAGGGTGAGAGCGAGCTGGAAGTCGGGGTCGAGGGCGGGGTGGCAGCAGGTGAAGATCAGCCGCATGCGGTCGTCGGGTTCGCGGGTGACGGACTCGGTGAGCGCGGCAACCGCCTCGAGCTTGCCCTGGTAGCGCTTCTCCCTGCGGATGCGGTCCAGCGCCCGGTGACGTGCGGTGACGAGCAGCCAGGCGCCCGGCCGGTCGGGCACGCCGTCGCGGGGCCAGCGGGCGAGGGCTTCGGCCACCGCTTCGGAGACCATCTCCTCGGCGAGGTCGAAGTCGCCGACGAGTCGCACGAGGGTGGCGGTCAGGCGCCCCGCCTCCTCGCGGAACACCCGGTCGATGAGCGACCGGGTGTCCGCGCGGGAGGTACTCACATCTCGTCGACGGGGCGCACCTCGACCTTGCCGTCGGGCATGGGGAAGCTGCGTGCCAGCTCGAGCGCGGCGTCGAGATCCGGGACGTTCACCACGGCGTAGCCGCCGACGGCCTCCTTCGCCTCGAGCAGCGGGCGGTCGATCAGCGTGGAGGATCCCCGGTCGAGCACGACGGTGGTCGCGGTGTGGGGCTCTCGGAGCTTGTACGCCTCGACGATGGTGCCGTCGGCGTAGTACTTGGCGAACCACTCGCCGATCTGGCCGAAGATGGCTGCCTTGTCGTCGTCGGACGCCTCGTCCTGCCAGGCGCCCCTTGTGAGCAGCAGCACGTATTTCATTGCGGTTCCTCCTGTGGTGTGAGTTGTACCACCACGACGAACGGCCGGCTCCCGAAAGGACACCCCTCCGGGGGAATTCCTCCGCCGCTCGACCGGCAGCGTCACGGGGCTATCACCCGGTCGCGGCGTAGGGCTGCGGCTCCGTGCCTTCGAGCAGTTGGGCCCGTGCCTCGGCCGACAGCCAGGCCCGCATGGCGGTGACCTCGGGCGCCACGTGGCCGGACTCCACCACCGACCGGCCGTCCAGGTTGTCGAGGAAGCGCCCGATCTCGGCGACGGCGCCGACCTCCTCGATAGTCGCCACCAGCTCCACGTCGAAGCGGTCGAGCGCCTCCGACGCGGCCCTGAACGCGAGGTGGCGGCCGACGAGCCGGGCCGGCGCGCTCAGCTCGAGCAGCTCGTAGAAGACCTTGGACTCGTCCGTCGTCAGCAGCTCGGGCTGCATCTGCAGCTCCCGGACCAGGTCGTCGATCTGCACCCCGCTGGCCACCGCCGCTTTCACCGGAACGCCGATGAACCGCAGTCTCCGCCCGTCCGGTCTCGGCGCCCGCTTGGCGACCTCGATCAGCGGGGCGACCGGTTCGTAGCCCTGGCCGTCCTGCAGCTCGACCCAGACAGTCTTGGCCGCCTCGGTGGTGAAGTAGCCCCACCTGGCCGCCATGCTGGCGACCATCCTCAGGCCCCTCCCGG